>JBBSKV010000008.1:0-15743 GCA_038255955.1 Propionibacteriales bacterium | reverse complement strand
GCGTCCCACGGATCGGCCAGCAGCGCGGGGTCGGACCACAGCTCGGTGCCGTCTGAGCGCCACTGCATCGCGATCTGCCACCGGGGCAGGGGCTCGCCCGGGTACCACTTGCCCTGCCCGCGGTGCACGACCCCACCGTGGGCGAAGGTCTGGCGCAGCGTGTCGGCGAGCTGGGCGGCGAGCTGTCGCTTGTCGTCGCCGTCGGCCGCGGTGTTCCACTGCGGCGACACCATGTCGTCGAGCGACACGAACGTGGGTTCGCCACCCTGCGTCAGACGCACGTCGCCGGCCACCAGCCGGTCATCGACCGACTGCCCCAGCGCATCGATGCGCTCCCAGGCCTGGTCCGTGTACGGCTTGGTGACTCGCGGGTCCTCGTGCACCCGGGTGACGGTGTTGGAGAAGGAGAACTCCACCGTGGTCGGTTCGGTGAGCCCGGAGATGGCCGCCGACGACGAGGGGTGCGGCGTGGCGGACAGCGGGATGTGACCCTCACCGGCGAACAGCGCCGAGGTCGGGTCGAGACCGATCCAGCCGGCACCGGGCACATAGACCTCGGTCCACGCGTGCAGATCGGTGAAGTCCTCGGCCGGACCGTTCGCGCCGCCGCCGAGGGCGCTCTGGTCCGAGGTCAGCTGCACCAGGTAGCCGGAGACGAACCGCGCGGCCAGCCCGTACTGCCGCAGCAGCGAGACCAGCAGCCAGGCGCTGTCCCGGCACGAGCCGATGGCTCGGCCGAGCGTCTCGTCGGGCGTCTGGACGCCGGGCTCCATCCGCACCGAGTAGGCGACGTCGCGATTCACCGCGGCGTTCAGGTTGGCCAGGAAGGTGACGATCGGGACACCGTCGGGATCGACCGGAGGCAGTGCGTCCCTCCACGCGGCCACGAGCGGTCCGGGGGCGTCGCTCTGGCCCTCGGCCACGGGCCGCAGGTACGGAGCCAGATCGGCCGCCAGCTCGGGCTCGTAGCTGAACGGGAAGCGCTCGGCGTACTCCTCGACGAAGAAGTCGAAGGGGTTGATCGAGACCAGGTCGGCCACCAGCCCGACGGTGATGTCGAGCTCGCTGACCGGTTCGGGGAACACCAGACGGGCCATCCAGTTGCCGAACGGATCCTGCTGCCAGTTGACGAAGTGGTCCGCGAGGGAACCGGTCCCATCCCGCGCGGGCAGGACGCGCAGCGTGTACGCCTCGATCGGGGTGCGCGAGTGCGGGGCCGGGCGCAGTCGGACGACGTGCGGGCCCAGCCGGATGGGTCGGGGGAAGGAGTAGGTGGTGCGGTGTTCGAGTGCGACCTTGATGGACATGTGACCAGCCTGCCTCGTGGAGTTGTCGCTCAGGTAACGGGGACCAGCGTGTACAGCACGAGCCAGGCGATCGGAGCAACCGCGATCAACGAGTCGAGCCGGTCCATGATGCCACCGTGGCCGGGCAGGATGGTGCCCATGTCCTTGATGCCGAGGTCGCGCTTGATCAGCGACTCGGACAGATCACCGAGGGTCGCGAAGGCCATGCCGGCCGCGCCGAGCAGCGCCCCGGCCCACCAAGGACCGTCGAGCGCGAACACCACGAACAGGACACTTGCCGCGATGCCGACCAGCAACGATCCGGCCGCACCCTCCCACGACTTCTTGGGGCTGATGGTCGGCGCCATCGGGTGCTTGCCGAACAGGACGCCGGCGATGTATCCGCCGATGTCCGACGCGATGGTGGCCAGGATGAACGCCACGACGCGCCACGGGCCATCGTCCTCGACCAGCATGAGCACCACGAAGACGCCCATCAGGTACAGGTAGGCGAGCGCGAAGACACCGGCGGTGGTGTCTCGTACGAAGCCGTCCGCACCGTCGCTGAGGCGCCACACCAGCAGACCGATGACCGTCAGCGCCATGGCGACCGACGCCGTCTCCATCCCGCCGTAGTAGCCGCCGATCAGCATGATGTTGCCGCCGGCCGCGACCGGCAGCACGGGGATCGCGATGCCGACGGTGCTGACGGCGCGGCCGAGCTCCCACAGCCCGATCGTCAGCGCGATCGCCACGACCAGGACGAACACGTCCTTGAACAGGAACAACGAGGCGATGACCATGGCGACCAGGCTCACGCCGACGCCGATGGCAGCAGGCAGATCGCGACCAGCGCGACTCTTGGGTGCCTGATCTGCCTCTGCCGAAGAGGAGTCGGCAGACTCAGACTTCAAGGAGCTCGGTTTCCTTGTTCTTCAGCAGGTCATCGACCATGTCGACATACTTCTTGGTCATTCCGTCGAGGCGCTTCTCGCCGCCGGTGACGTCGTCCTTGCTGATCTCGGAGTCCTTTTCCGCACGGTCCATCGCCTGCTTGGCATTGCGACGCACACCGCGCACGGCAACTCGGCCGTCCTCGGCCTTGGACTTGGCGAGCTTGATGTACTCCTTGCGACGCTCCTCGGTCAGCTCGGGCAGCGTCACCCGCAGGACGTGACCGTCGTCTGAGGGGTTCACGCCGAGGTCGGACTCCCTGATGGCCTTCTCGATCGCGGGCTTCGCACCCTGGTCGTACGGCTGGATGATCACGGTGCGGGGCTCGGGGACCTGGAATCCGGCCAGCTGCTGCAAGGGGGTGGGCGTGCCGTAGTACTCGGCGGTGATCTGGGCGAACATCGCCGGGTGGGCGCGCCCGGTGCGAATGGCGGAGAACTCCTCGCGGGTGTGCTCGACCGCCTTCTCCATCTTGGACTCGGCCTCACGCAGCGTCTGATCGATCACTTGATGTCCTCGTTTTCGTGTCCGGGGTTTCCGCGGTCCGACCCTGGCGTGCTGCCGGAGTGGACCAACGTTCCGATCTTCTCACCACGCAGGACCCGGGCGATGTTGCCCTCACCCTCCATGCCGAACACGATCATCGGCAGCTCGTTCTCCATGCACAGCGCGAAGGCTGCGGCGTCGACCACCTTGAGGTTCTGCTGCAGCGCATCCGCGAAGGTGATCTCCTCCAGCTTGCGCGCGGTGGGGTCGGTGCGTGGGTCAGCGGTGTAGACGCCGTCGACGCCGCTCTTGGACATCAGGACCGCATCGGCCTTGATCTCCAGCGCGCGCTGCGCCGAGACGGTGTCGGTGGAGAAGTACGGCATGCCGGCGCCCGCGCCGAAGATCACGACGCGACCCTTCTCCAGGTGCCGGATGGCGCGCCGCGGAATGTACGGCTCGGCGACCTGGCCCATCGTGATGGCGGACTGGACCCGGGTGTCGATGCCCTGCTTCTCGCAGAAGTCCTGCAGCGCCAAGCAGTTCATGACCGTGCCGAGCATGCCGATGTAGTCGGCGCGCGAGCGGTCCATGCCGCGCTGGCTCAGCTCGGCGCCGCGGAAGAAGTTGCCGCCGCCGACGACGATCGCCACCTCGACGCCTTCACCGACGGCCTGGGCGACCTGCTTGGCGATGCCGTTGACGACATCGGGGTCGATGCCGAGCTTGCCGCCGCCGAACACCTCACCGGACAGCTTCAGCAGCACCCGCCGCAGGGGACGCGCCGACTCCGTGGATTGTTCCTGCTCGCCAGTCGTCATGTGCGTGTCTCCCTTGCGGCCTCCGTCAGGAGCCGACCTCGATGTGCGCGAAGCGCTTGAGCTGGACGCCAGCGGCGTCGACCACGGCCTGGACCGTCTTCTTGTCGTCCGTGACCGACGGCTGCTCCAGCAGCACGACATCCTTGAAGAAGCCGTTCAGACGGCCCTCGGTGATCTTGACGATCGCCTGCTCGGGCTTGCCCTCCTCGCGGGCCGTGGCCTCGGCGATCTCGCGCTCCTTGTCGACGATCTCCGCGGGGATCTCCTCGCGCGTCAGGTAGCGCGGACGCATGGCCGCGATCTGCATGGCCACGCCGCGCGCGACCTCGGCGTCGCCACCCTCGAACTGCACCAGCACGCCGACGGCGTGCGGCAGATCGCTGGCGCGACGGTGCATGTACGTGGCGACCTCACCATCGAACGCAGCCACCCGACCGAGCTCGAGCTTCTCGCCGATGACGACGGCCAGATCGGCCACCGTCTCCGCGACGGTCTTGCCGGTGTCGAGCGTGGCCGCTGCGAACTCCTCGGCCGAAGCCGGCTTGGTCGCATCGGCGTGCTCGGCCAGCTGCTGGGCCAGCGCGATGAACTGCTCGTTCTTGGCCACGAAGTCGGTCTCGGACTTCAGCTCGACGATCGCCGTGCCGGAGTTCGCGACCAGACCTGCGGAGGCCTCCCGCTCGGCACCACGCTTGGCGGCCTTCGCCGCGCCTGAGATGCGCAGCGCCTCGACCGCCTTGTCGAAATCGCCGTCGGCCTCGGTGAGCGCCTTCTTGGCGTCCATCATGCCGGCGCCGGTGGCGTCGCGGAGCTTCTTCACGTCAACGGCTGCAATGGCCATGGTTCCGGTGTTCCTCTTCTACGTGGGGTGGGTGGTGATCAGGCGCCGGGAGCGACAAATCCGGCGGCCTCGGCCGTCTCGGCGGTGTCGAACCACACTTCGGCGACGGTCTGCTCGTACCACTGGCTGTCCTCGGTGTGGTACTTGCCCGAGTCGGCGTTGCCCTTGACCGGGAAGCCCTTGGGGGCGTTGCCGCTCTTGAGCGGAGCCTTGGAACCGGCACCGAACGGCGCGGTGGCGGTGGCACCCTCGGGCGGCGTGACGCCGGCGCCGGTGGTGGTCGCCGGCGACACGGGGGCCTCGGCGGCAGGAGCGGCATCAACCGGTGCGGCGGGGGTCTCCTCGGCGGCAGGAGCCTCAGCGGCAGGCTTCTCGGCGGCGGGAGCGTCAGCGGCCGGGGCGGCAGCAGCGGCAGCCTCGGCGTCCTTCTTCTCCAGCAGCTCGCGCTCCCAGTCGGCCAGGGGCTCGTCGGCGCCGAGCTCGGTGCCGGCCTCTTCCTCGCCGGTCTTGCTGCCACCGCGGGCGATCAGGCCCTCGGCGACGGCGTCGGCGATGACCCGGGTCAACAGGCCCACAGAACGGATGGCGTCGTCGTTGCCCGGGATCGGGTAGTCGACGTCATCGGGATCGCAGTTGGTGTCCAGGATCGCGACGATCGGGATGCCGAGCTTGCGCGCCTCGTCGACCGCGAGGTGCTCCTTCTTGGTGTCGACGATCCAGACGGCAGCCGGGGTGCGGCCCATCTCGCGGATGCCGCCGAGCGTGCGCGTGAGCTTGACGTGCTCGCGACGCATCTGCAGCAGCTCCTTCTTGGTGCGGTTGGAGCCCGCGACGTCGTCGAAGTCGACCTCGTCAAGCTCCTTCATGCGCTGCAGACGCTGGTGCATCGTCTGGAAGTTGGTGAGCATGCCGCCAAGCCAACGCTGGTTGACGTAGGGCATGCCGACGCGCTTGGCCTGCTCCTCGATCGGCTCCTGCGCCTGGCGCTTGGTGCCGACGAACAAGATCGTGCCGCCGCGAGCGACGGTGGTCTTGACGAACTCGTACCCGGCGTCGATGTAGGCCAGCGACTGCTGCAGGTCGATGATGTAGATGCTGTTGCGCTCGGTGAGGATGAATCGCTTCATCTTCGGGTTCCAGCGACGGGTCTGGTGCCCGAAGTGAACGCCGCTCTCGAGCAGCTGGCGCATGGTGACGACGGCCATGGTCGTATCTCCTTGTGGCACGCGAGTGCCGTTTCCTGGTTGTGTTCCACCGACGGTTGTCGGCGGCCTGGCGCCTGCTCGACGTGGCCCACCCCCGACGAATCTGCCGGGAGACCAGGACCACGTCCGCATTTCAGCTTTCGCGTCAATGCAGGGACGGGCGCGCGAATTTCACTTCCGGAGAAGTGATGGCTCCACTGTACGGCAGACCGACGCCAGCGGAGAAATCGCGCGCGTCCACAGGTCGCCGACCGTGCGCCCTCGTCCACACCCTCGGTCACACCGCTGGTCAACTCACGATCGGATGCCGACGCTCGACACATGCCTGTCTTGCGCATCCTGTGCGGAGTTCTGCTCACGGCCGTGGTGTTGTCGGCCACCCCGGCCGTCGCGAAGGAGAGCTGGACGTGGCCGGTCGGTCGCGCTGGCCTGGGCCGAACCTTCGAGCCGCCGGCATCGGAGTTCGGCCCCGGGCATCGGGGCATCGACATCGCCGCGAGGGCTGGCACGCCGGTGCGTGCCGTGGCCCCGGGAACCGTGACGTTCGTCGGTCGGGTCGGGCGCGTCGACGTCGTGACCGTCGACCACGGGACACAACGATCGACCTATCAACCCGTGCAGGCCGGCGTCCGCCAGGGGGACGCCGTCGGCCGCGGACAGGTGCTGGGCACGCTGGCGTCCGGCCCCAGCCACTGCGCGGGCTCATGCCTGCACCTGGGTCGGGTCCGGTCCGACGACACCTACGACGACCCGCTGGGCCTGCTCGGCGGAGGCCGGTTCCGGCTCATCTCCCCCGACGGACCGCCTCCTGCTCCCCCGCCGGAGCCCGGCGGTGTCCTGCGGCGACCCGTCTCCGGGACGGTCTCGTCGCCGTACGGCATGCGGGTCCATCCGATCACCGGTGTTCGGAAGCTGCACGACGGCACCGACTTCGCTGCACCGTGCGGCACCCCGGTGCGCGCGGCGGCCGCCGGCGTCGTGACGGCCACTCCATCAGATCGCGCCTACGGCCGGCGCATCGTCATCGACCACCGCGGCGGGATCGACACCGGGTACGCCCACCTGTCCTCACGGGTGGTCGGCACCGGCGCACGGGTACGGGTCGGCCAGGTCATCGGCCGGGTCGGTGCCACCGGTCTCGCGACCGGGTGCCACCTGCACTTCATGGTGCTGCGCGGGGCTCACACCGTGAACCCCGCGCAGCTCATGTGAATGAGCTCTCAGCTGACGAACTCGGTCTCCAGCGTGATCTCGACGGCGGCGAGCGCCTTGCTGACCGGGCAGCCGTCCTTGGCGTCCTGCGCGGCCTTCTCGAAGCCGGCCTGATCGAGGCCGCTGACCTCGCCGGTCACCTTCAGCACGATGCCGGTCAGCTTGAAGCCACCGTCGGAGGAGTCCGAGCCCAGCGAGACCTCGGCCGTGACCTCCAGCGACTCCGGCGTTCCGCCGGCCGCGGCGATCAGGGCGGACAGCTGCATGGCGAAGCACGAAGAGTGGGCCGCGGCGATCAGCTCTTCGGGGCTCGTGGTGCCGTCGGCGTTCTCAGCGGTGCGCTTCGGGAACGAGACGTCGAACGTGGCGACTCCCGAGCTGGTCAGCTCGACCTGGCCGGAACCGTTGTCGAGGTCGCCGTTCCAAGCGGTGCGAGCGGTACGTGTGGGCATGAGTCACTCCTGATTGATCGACGGATGCACTGATGTCTTGTGCACAAGAAAAACGTACACGCGATAGAGTGGGTCCACCACTCCAATCCCGAGGAGGCCCCGTGTCCGCCGTTGCCACGCGTCCGCCAGCGATCGACGACCTGCTGTGCTTCGACCTGTACGCCGCATCGCGCGCCGTCACGGCCTGCTATCGCCCCGTGCTGGCGGAGATGGGCCTGACATATCCGCAGTACCTGGTCGTCCGGCTGCTCAGCGAGGGGCCGCCGCGCCCGGTGTCGTCCCTCGTGCACGACCTGCACCTCGACCACGGCACGCTGACCCCTCTTCTCCGTCGGCTCGAGCGGGCCGGACTCCTCACCCGCACCCGCAGCACCGCGGACGAGCGAGTGGTGGACATCGAGCTCACCACCGCCGGCAGGGCATTGACGGCCCGGTTCGCCGGCCTGGACTGCCAGATCCGCGCCGCCATGGGCCTGGACGAGACCTCCGCCCGGGAGCTGCAGGACCGACTCCGCACCCTCACCGCCGCCCTCCCCTGCTGATTCCCCAAATTTTGCGGGCTCACCGACCGTTTTCAGTCCGAGAACGGTCCGTGAGCCCGCAAAATTTGGGGAATCAGGCGCGGGGGTGGGCCAGGCGGTAGGCGCTGCGGAGGCGCTCGGTGCTGACGTGCGTGTAGATCTGCGTGGTGCCCAGCGAGGCGTGGCCGAGGATCTCCTGCACCGAGCGCAGGTCGGCGCCGCCCTCGAGCAGATGCGTGGCAGCGGTGTGCCGCAGTCCGTGCGGCCCCAGATCAGGTGCACCCTCGACGGCCGACAGCCGCTCGTGCACGATCCGCCGCACCGCCCGCTGGTCGATGCGGGCACCACGGACGCCGAGGAACAGGGCCGCGCCGCTGCCGTCGATCACCAGCTCAGGGCGGCCACGCTCCACCCACAGGTCGATCGCATCGGATGCGGGCGCCCCGAACGGGACCATGCGTTCCTTGCGGCCCTTGCCGAAGACCCGGACCACGCGTCGGGCCCGATCGATGTCGTCCAGATCGACCGCCACCAGCTCGCCGACCCGGATCCCGGTGGCGTACAGCACCTCGAGGATGGCCAGGTCACGCAGACCCACGGCTCCGTCCGTGGCCAGCGCCTCCGTTGTCGAGTCCAGCAGCGCACGCACCTCGATCAGCGACAGTGCGGCGGGAAGCTCGCGGTGCGCCTTGGGACTGACCAGCAGCGCCCCGGCATCCGCGTCAGCGCGGCCGGTGCGGGCGAGCCAGGCCGTGAAGACCCGCGCCGCGGTGGCTCGCCGGGCCAGCGTGGTCCGGGCCCGGCCCAGGGTCTGCTGGGTGGCCAACCAGCTGCGCAGCGAGCGAATGGTGAGGTTGGCGGGATCGTCGATCCCGAGACGCCCGGCGTGCTCGGCGAGGTTCGTCAGGTCGACCACGTAGGCCCGGACGGAGTGGGTCGAGAGGTCACGTTCGGCGGCCAGGTGCTGCTCGTAGTCGCCGAGCACACGCGCCCATGCCTCGCTGATGCGAGTGTCGTCCGACTCCGCCATGGGTCCAGTGTGCGTGCCGGGAGCGTGCAGATCAGCCCGCCATGCCGATGACGATCAGATGACGCCCAGCGCCAGCATCGCATCGGCGACGTGGGTGAATCCCGCGATGTTGGCGCCGGCGGCATAGTTGCCCGGCACGTCGTACTCGTCGGCGGTCTCCAGGCAGCGGTGGTGGATGCCGCGCATGATGTCGGCCAGCCGCTGCTCGGTGTGCTCGAAGGTCCAGGAGTCGCGCGAAGCGTTCTGCTGCATCTCCAGGGCACTGGTCGCCACGCCGCCGGCGTTGGCGGCCTTGCCGGGCGCGAAGACGACACCGGCCTCGCCGAACAGCTTCGCGGCATCCGGAGTGACCGGCATGTTGGCCCCCTCGGCCACGATCGTGCAGCCGTTCTTGATCAGCGTCGTTGCATCGTCGGCATCGAGCTCGTTCTGCGTGGCGCAGGGCAGCGCGATGTCGCACGGCACGTGCCACACCGACTGCCCACCGACGAACTCGACGTCGCTTCCGCGGGCTTCGGCGTACTCGTCGATCCGGCCGCGACGCTCGGTTTTGATCTCCGTGAGCAGGTCGACGTCGATCCCCTTCTCGTCCAGGACGTAGCCGCTGGAGTCCGAGCAGGCGACGACGGTCCCGCCGAGCTGGTGCACCTTCTCGATGGCGTAGATCGCGACGTTGCCCGACCCCGAGACCACCACGCGCTTGCCGTCGAACGACTCGTTTCTGGTCTTGAGGATCTCGTCGACGAAGAAGGCGGTGCCGAAGCCGGTGGCCTCGGTGCGCACCTGCGAGCCGCCCCAGCTCAGTCCCTTGCCGGTGAGCACCCCGGACTCGTACCGGTTGGTGATGCGCTTGTACTGCCCGAACAGGTAGCCGATCTCGCGGCCGCCGACACCGATGTCGCCGGCCGGGACGTCGGTGTACTCCCCGATGTGCCGGTAGAGCTCGGTCATGAACGACTGGCAGAACCGCATGACCTCACCCTCGGAGCGACCCTTGGGATCGAAGTCGCTGCCACCCTTGCCGCCGCCGATGGGCAGGCCGGTGAGGGCGTTCTTGAAGATCTGCTCGAACCCGAGGAACTTGACGATGCCCAGGTAGACGCTCGGATGGAAGCGGAGGCCGCCCTTGTACGGTCCGAGAGCCGAGTTGAACTCGACCCGGAAGCCCCGGTTGATCTGCACCTGGCCCGCATCGTCCACCCACGGCACCCGGAAGATGATCTGCCGTTCCGGCTCGCACAGACGGCGGATCACTGCGGCGTCGGCGTAGTGCGGGTGCTTCACCACGACCGGGCCCAAGCTGTCCAGCACCTCACGCACGGCCTGATGGAACTCCGTCTCGCCGGGATTGCGGCTCAGGACCTGTTCGTAGATGTCTTGCAGCTTCTCGTTCGCAGTCGACAACGCGGGGCTCCTTGGGTGTGAAGACGTCCCGGCGAAGGCTATCGGCGGACCCGTGACATCGGCCAGCGGGTGGACGGAGCAGGTGCTCGCCGGCCGCTCAGCCCGTCACACCCTCAGCCCGTCATGCCGAGCGCGGCAAGCTCGTCGACGACGTCCTGACCCGAGGTGACCAGCACGGCCTTGCCGGACCGCACCGCCGCGTGCGCGCCGGCTGAGCGGGTGGACGTGACCGGCCCAGGGACGGCAGTCGTGGTGCGGCCCAGCAGGTCGGCCCAGTGCAGCGTGTTCAGCGAACCGCTGCGCAGCTGCGCCTCGACCACCGTGGTGCCCAGCGACAGCGCGGCGATGATGCGGTTGCGGGACAGGAATCGATGCCGCAGGGGCACGGCCCCCGGCGCCTGCTCACTGACGACCAGACCGCCCTCGTCGACGATGCGGTCAAGCAGGGTGCCGTGCGCCTCCGGGTAGACACGATCCGCGCCGCAGGCCAGCACCGCGATGGTGGGCCGGTCGACGACCAGGGCCCCGCGGTGCGCGCAGGCGTCGATGCCGTACGCGGCACCGCTAACGACCGTGAAACCTGCTGATGCCAGATCGGCAGCGACCTCGCTCGCGATCTCGGCGCCGTAGGTGGAGCAGGATCGCGCCCCCACCACGGCGACGGACCGCGCGGCGAGGACGTCGAGCCGGGCTGTCCCGCGGAGCCAAAGTCCCAGCGGTGCGCCGGCGGTGTCCTGCAACGGCTCGACGTGGTCGAGATCGGCCAGCTGCCGCGGCCACTGCGGATCACCGGGACACACCCATCGCAGGCCGGAATGAGCAGCTCGATCGCGCGCCAGATCACGCTCGGCCTCCAGCTGGCCCACTCGCCCGCGCCAACCCGCCGGCAGCTCGGAACCGGCGACCCGATCGCCGCTCAACAGCGCCTGCAGGACCTGCGCCGGTGAGTGATCGGTGAGCAGATCGCGCAGGCGCGGGTCACCCGGATCGGTGAGCAGGCTCAGCCCGAGGCGGGCGGCAGCATCGACCCTCATGAGACCCGGACCAGATCGCGCACGGTGCCACCCAAGGGAGTGCCGCGACGCAGAGCCAGCCCGACCTCGACGTCCTCGGCCGTGGGAGCGTCATGGCCGGACAGGTCAGCGGCAGTCCACGCCAGGCGGAGCACCCGGTCGGCCGAGCGCGGATTCAGCGTGTGCCCCCGCAGCTGGGCGTCGATCAGGTCCCGGCCCTGCGCCAGCACGGGCCACCGGCGCCGCAGATCCGCTCCTGGCACGTCGGCGTTGACCGCCCACGGCGTGTTCGCCAGTCGAGCCGACTGTCGCTCACGAGCAGCAGCCACGGCGACCTTGAGCTCGAGGGTGCCGCGACCGCTGCCCAGCGCGGCGGCGAGCTCGGGCCGTGCCGGCGCGGTGAGGGTGCGGTGGATGTCGATGCGATCGCGGATCGGCCCCGACAACCGGTCGAGGTACCGGCGCCGCATCAGGGTCGAGCACCGGCACTGCTCCCCCACCGCTCCGTCGAGCCCGCACGGACAGGGATTGGCCGCCAGGATCAGCTGGAATCGTGCCGGGTAGGCAGCCGTCTGGGCGGCCCTGGACACGACGATGCGGCCGCTCTCCAGCGGTTGACGCAACGCCTCGATGACGTTGGAGGCGAACTCCGGCGCCTCGTCCATGAACAGCACGCCGCGGTGGGCCAGACTCAGCGCGCCGGGCCGGATGACCCGGCTGCCGCCTCCGACGATCGACACCGCGCTGGCGGTGTGGTGTGGATCGAGAAAGGGCGGGCGCACCAGCAACGGTTGGTCGCTGGGCAGCACGCCGGCGATCGAGTGCACCGCGCTGACCTCCAACGACTGCTGGCGGGTCAGGTCCGGCAGCAGCGCCGGCAACCGGTGGGCCAGCATCGTCTTGCCGATGCCCGGTGGTCCAGTCATCAGCAGGTGGTGCCCGCCTGCTGCCGCCATCACGACGGCGAGTCGGGCGTCCTCCTGCCCAGCGACGTCGAGCAGGTCCAGATCGGCGAGCCGGCCGGCCGACGTCCACGCCACTCCCCCAATTTCGTCGAGCGGCGGCACCGGCGGGTCGTCGGGCTCCTCGGTGCCGGTGAGCAGCGCCACTGTCTGGCCCAGCGACCGCACCCCGACGACCGCGACCGATCCGACGAGCTCAGCCTCGGCCACGTTCACCTCTGGCACGAACACCCGGTCGAATCCTGCTTCAGCGGCGGCCAGCGTGGCCGGGAGGACACCGCGGATGGCGCGCAGGCGACCGTCGAGGGCCAGCTCGCCCAGGAAGACAGCGCCCGTGAGCGAGGAGGTGGGGACAGCGTCCTGCGCGGCCAGCACCGCCAGGGCGATGGCGAGGTCGTAGTGCGATCCGGACTTCGGGAGGGTGCTGGGTGCGAGGTTGATGGTCACCCGCTGATCGGGCCACGTGCGCCCCGAGTTGGCGATCGCGGACCGACACCGATCACGGGCCTCGTTGACCATGACGTCGGCCAGCCCCACGATGACGGTGCGCGGGAGCCCGCCGGAGATGTCGGCCTCGACCTCGATGGATCGACCGCACAGCCCGTCGAGGGTGACCGAGTGCGTGACGCCGGCCATCACGCCACTCCCGCGATGCGGTCGACCTGGGGTGCCCCCTTGGCCGGGACCACCACCGAGATCACGTCGATGCGCACCGCCGGCGGGTGGACGTCGTGAACCGCCAACCACTCGGTGACCAACCGGCGCAGCCGGGCCGCCTTGTGGCCGGTGATCGCTTCGAACGGACCGCCGTACCGGGTGGAGGTGCGGGTCTTGACCTCGCAGACCACCAAGGTGGAGCCGTCCCGCGCCACGATGTCGATCTCACCGAACCGGCACGTCCACTGACGAGCCAGCACCACCATGCCGAGGGACTCCAGGTGCTTGGCGGCAATCCGCTCGCCATAGTTGCCCAGTTCCTTGTTGCGCGCATACGTCATGGCTCGACCCTCGCGGCGCCGCCGAGTCCAGACCACGGTCGTCGGCGGTCCTGTGGACACGCTCGCCGTTGCCGCCGGGTGTGGACGAAGGCGGAAGGGCCCACTGAGACTCAAACGGTCAGCGGATTTAGCTGGGGATCAGTCTCTCGGAATGCGGATCGAAGCGGTGGTATCCCCCTGCTCCGACGCTCAGTTTCACCCGGGAGCCGACGCGCAGCCCTCTGGCGGCACCTACATCCGTGACCGCCCGCACCACATGACCGCCGACGCTCAGCGTGACGATCACTCGTGGACCCACCAGCTCGACGAGGCTGACTTGCGCCGTCCCCGATGTCGAGCCTTCAGCCGAATCAGCGATCTCCGCTCCGATGATCAGTTCCTCGGGCCGTATTCCGATCAACGCCGCTCCCGGCTGCGACTCCGGAAGCTCGATTCGGCCGCCATCTTCCATGCTCAGCACTCCGTCCGCCACGGCGCCGCTCAGGAGGTTGATCTTCGGGCTCCCCACGAATCCAGCCACGAACGTGTTCACCGGTCGGTCGTACACCTCTGCAGGTGTGCCGATCTGAGCAATGGCGCCTCGGTCCATGACCACCATCTGATCTGAGAGCGTCATGGCCTCCTCCTGGTCGTGGGTGACGTAGAGAGTCGTGGCGCCGAAGGTGCGCTGGATCCGGAGAATCTCAGAGCGCATCTCGACGCGCAGCTGGGCATCGAGGTTGCTCAACGGTTCGTCGAACAAAAACACGGAGGGCGTACGAACGATGGCGCGAGCGATGGCGACTCGCTGCTGTTGGCCACCTGAGAGCTGACGAGGGCGACGCGCCAACAACTCACCGATCCCGGTGAAGTCTGCTACTCGATTCACCTGCTCCTCGATCTCCTGGCGGCTGGTGCCGCGAGCCTTCAACGGGAATCCGATGTTCTCCTTGACCGTCAGATGGGGATAGAGCGCGTAGTTCTGGAACACCATCGCAACGTCGCGCTTCTTGGGCTCCAGGTCGGTGACATCTCGGTCACCAATCCTGATCCGCCCGGACGTCACTCCCTCCAAGCCAGCCAGCATGCGCAGTGTCGTCGATTTCCCACAACCCGAAGGTCCCACGAGCACAGTGAAGCTCCCGTCGGGGAGCTCGAGATTTAGATTCTGGAGAATCTCCGCACCGCCGTAGGACTTTGACACATCTTCGAAGGAGACTTGGGCCATCAGCTGTAACCACCATTCATTGTGTTGACCTATCCCTTGACGGCGCCGCCGCCGACACCTGTCAGCAGACGTTTCTGGACGAAGAAGCAAGCGATGACCACCGGAACCACCGAGATCAAGATCGCTGCAGACATCGCGCCCAGCTCGAGGCCACGGAACGTGTTGAAGCGGGCTATCGCGACGGGAAGTGTCTGAGCCTCCCCCGGCACGAGGATCAGTGCGTAGAACATGTCGTTCCACGACAAGGTGAAGCCGAAGATGGCAGCCGCCCCCAGCCCGGGGTAGACCTGCGGCAGCACGACGGAGCGGAAGGCCTGGAACTCGGTGAGGCCGTCGATCTGGGCCTGTTCGTCCAGCTCACGGGGAACTGAGTCGAAGAAGCCGATCAAGAACCACGTGACCACCGGCAGGACGAAGCTCAGGTGCGCCGCCACCAAGATGACGGGACTGTCGTTGAGCCGCAGCGCGTAGGCCATGGTCAGGAAGGGGAAGACCAGAGCCGCCGGTGGCAGAACTTGAGAGACGAGAATTCCGAAGCGACTGGTATTACCCCCCGACTTGTAGCGGGAGATCGCGAACGCGCCAGTGCTGCCGGCAACCAAGCTGATCAACACCGTCGAAAGACCCACCACGACACTCCGGATGGCTGCCGAAGGCACGTCCGAGCTCAATACCCGACGCCAGTTCTCCAGGTTCGGATCGAAGAGGAGAAGGAGTGGCTCGTTCAGCTGACTGGGCGACTTCAAGCTCGAAGCGGTCAGCCACACCATCGGCGCGACGGTGGCGAACACCGCGGCACCGATGAGAAGCCAACCGAGCAGGCGCAGGGCGCCCGTCTCGGACACAGGCGGTTCGGCGGTCTTGGTCATGAGCGCGACCTCGCCGAGACCTTGAAGGCAACGGCGATCGTCGTCAGCACGAGAGCCAGAAGGATCAGAGACATGGCAGAGGCTTCCGCGACTCGGAAATAGTTGATTCCGTTCTTGAAGATGAAGTACTGAATCGTCTCGGTCTCCGTGCCCGGACCGCCTCGGGTGATCGCAAAGACGTACTCGAACACCTTGAACGCATCCAGGGAGCGCATGACGACCGCGACGGCGAGGACCGGACCGAGCATCGGCAAGGTGATCCGCCGAAACGTCATCCACGCACTGGCCCCGTCGATCTTCGCGGCCTCGAACGGGCTCTCGGGCAACGACTCGAGCCCGGCCAGGAGGAGCAGCACCATGAAGGGCGTCCACTGCCAGACGTCGATCGCCGCGATGCTCAGCAACGCGTTTCCGGACCCGAAGAAGTTGATCGAGATCCCTACGTGATCGAGCAGCCGCGGTATTGCCCCGAGCTGGTCGTT
>JBBSKV010000007.1:0-16056 GCA_038255955.1 Propionibacteriales bacterium | reverse complement strand
GGCACCATCGGCACCCGCATCTGCGGGATCCCGGCCGCCTCGGCCCTGACGACCCCGGAGGCTCCGCAGCTGCAGGCACTGTTCTCCGTCATGCGAGAAGAGGGCGTCGAGGTCTGCGCCATGGAGGTCTCCAGCCATGCGCTCGTCCAGGGACGGGTGGACGGCTTCGCCTTCGACGTGGCGGTGTTCCTCAATCTCGGCCGCGACCACCTCGACTTCCACGAGACCGTCGAGGAGTACTTCCTGGCCAAGGCCGCGCTCTTCACCCCCGAGCACGCCCGGCATGCCGTGATCAACGTGGACGACGGCCATGGTCGACGTCTGGTGGAGCTGACGTCGTTGCCGGTCACCACGTTCTCCAGCGAGGGCGCAGCCGCCGACTGGCGCGCGCTCAACGTGCGCCCGCACCGCCTCGGGACTGATCTGGAAGTACTCGGCCCCGACGGATCGGTCACCGAGCTGCACGTCCCGCTCGCGGGGGTCTTCAACGTGTCCAACGCGCTGGCCGCGCTGGTGGCGCTCGCCACCGCCGGCCACGATCCCGCGGACCTCGCCGCGGGCATCGCCGCATCGACCGGCGTGCCGGGCCGGATGGAGCGTGTCGAAGCCGGTCAGGACTTCACCGCCATCGTCGACTACGCGCACAAGCCGGATGCCGTCACGGCAGTGCTCGCCGCCCTCCGACCCGTCACCGCTGGACGGCTGATCATCGTGATCGGTGCCGGTGGGGACCGCGACCACGGCAAGCGGCCACTGATGGGTGCGGCCGCGGCAGCCGACGCCGACGTGGTGATCGTGACCGACGACAACCCCCGCACCGAGCGACCCTCAACGATTCGTGCGCAGGTGATGACCGGTGCGGAGCCGGGCCCCGGCGTCGCTGTCGAGATCTCGGGCCGCCGCGAGGCGATCGCCCACGCCGTCGCCATGGCACACGTGGGCGACACCGTCGTCGTGGCCGGCAAGGGTCATGAACGTGGGCAGGAGGTCGACGGTGTCGTGGAACCGTTCGACGACCACGCCGTCATGGTCGAGCTGATCGGTGACCGCACGTGATCGCGATGTCGCTGGCCGAGGTGGCCGAGGTCGTCGGGGGTGAGCTGCACGGCAGCGGCGGCGACGAACGGGTCCGGCACGTGGTCATCGACTCGCGGGCAGCCGGCCCGGAGACCCTGTTCGCGGCGATCGCCGGCGAGCACGTGGACGGACACGAGTTCGCTGCATCGGTCCTCAGCCTCGGCGGAGTCGGCACCATCGGTTCGCGCGTCGTCGATGGCCCCTGCATCGTGGTCCCGGACGTCACCACCGCCCTGGGCCGCCTCGCACGCCACCAGCTCCACGCGTCCGCCGCCACCGTGCTGGCCGTGACCGGCTCGCAGGGCAAGACCAGCGTCAAGGACCTGCTCGCGCACGTCCTGTCCGAAGCCGCGCCCACCATCGCTCCGGTCGGGTCCTTCAACAACGAGCTGGGCGTGCCGCTGACGGTGCTGCGACTCGACGAGGACACCCGGTACGTGGTGGTGGAGATGGGCGCGCGCGGCACGGGCCACATCGAGCTGCTGTGCCGCATCGCGCCGCCATCGGTGGCTGTCGTCCTCAACGTGGGCACCGCACACATCGGGGAGTTCGGTTCGCCCGAGGCGATCGCGGTCGCCAAGGGCGAGCTGGTCGAGGCGCTCGGCACCAGTGGCACCGCGATCCTCAACGCCGACGACCCTCGCGTGCTGGACATGCGGTCGCGCACCCAGGCCGACGTCCTGACGTTCGGAGCCGCCGGAGACGTGCGGCTCGGCCGGGTGCAGGTGGACGACGCCGGGGAGCCGCGCTTCACCCTCGAGCACGCCGGTCGCGTCGTCGACGTCCACGTCCCACAGGTGGGCTCCCACCACGCGATCAACGCGGCAGCCGCGGCCGCGGCCGCTGTTGCGGTCGGCCTGGACCTGAGCGTGATCGCCGCACGCCTCGCTTCGGCTGCACCGGGGTCGCCGATGCGCATGGCCCGAACGGTGCGCGACGACGGGCTCCTGGTCGTCAACGACGCCTACAACGCCAACCCCGAGTCGATGGCTGCGGCGCTGCACGCCGTGGCCGCCCTGCCGAACCGGCACAGGAAGGTCGCGGTGCTGGGGGAGATGCTGGAGCTCGGTGACGTGTCCGAGTCGGCGCACCGCAGCATCGGGCATCTCGCCCGCGAGCTCGGGTATGACCGCGTCGTGGTCGTCGGTGCAGGCGCGGCCGCCATCGCCGAGGGCGCCGGCGACATCGCCGAGATCGTCGACGACGTGGATGTGGCGATCGGCACACTGACCGCGTGGCTGTCTGCGGACGACGTCGTGGTTGTGAAAGCATCCAGAGGATGTCGGCTCGAGCGGGTGGCCGACGGGCTGCTGGGTCGTTGACAGAAGGGATGCCCATCGGATGAAGGCGATCCTCTTGGCTGGCGGATTCTCGCTGCTCGGCACTCTGCTGGGCACGCGGCTCGCCATCTCGTTCCTGGTCGCCAAGGGCTACGGCCAGCTGATTCGCGACGACGGCCCCACGGCCCACCACACCAAGCGCGGCACTCCCACCATGGGTGGCCTCGTCATCATCTTCTCGGTGGTCACCGGCTACCTGCTGGCCAAGCTCGCCACGGGATTCGTCCCGAGCGCCTCGGCGCTGCTGCTGCTGTTCTTGTTCTGCGGCCTCGGCGCGATCGGCTTCCTGGACGACTTCATCAAGATCCGCAAGCAGCGCAGTCTCGGGCTGCGCAGCAAGGCCAAGTTCATCGGCCAGGTCGTCGTCGGGCTGGCCTTCGCCATCGTGGCGATCCGCCTGGAGGACGACACCGGCATCTCGGTCATCACCAACTCCATCTCCTTCACCCGCGACATCCCGGGGTGGACGCTGCCCGGTTTCGCCGTGGTCATCTGGGTGCTGCTGATGATCGCCGGCACCAGCAACGGCGTGAACCTCACCGATGGCCTGGATGGCCTGGCCACAGGTGCGTCGGTCATGGTGTTCGGTGCCTTCGTGTTCATCAACATCTGGCAGAGCAACCAGAACTGCTCGTTCTACCCCGGCCCCAAGTGCTACGAGGTGCGCGATCCGCTCGACCTCGCCGTCGTGGCCTCGGCGCTCACCGGAGCCTGCTTCGGCTTCCTATGGTGGAACGCGTCGCCGGCCAAGATCTTCATGGGCGACACCGGCTCGCTGTCCCTCGGCGGCGCCATGGCCGGACTGGCCCTGATGACCCGCACCGAGCTGTTGCTCGTCGTGCTGGGCGGCCTGTTCGTCGCCATCACCGCGTCGGTGATCCTGCAGGTCGGATTCTTCAAGATCACCAAGGGCAAACGCATCTTCCGCATGGCCCCCCTGCAGCACCACTTCGAGCTGCTCGGCTGGGACGAGATCACGATCGTGGTGCGATTCTGGATCATCAGCGGCCTGGCCGTCGCCACGGGACTGGGAATCTTCTACTACGAGTGGGTCTCCGGCATATGACCCGCGCCGCATGACGCCCGGGGCGCTTGTGGACGCGCTGGGGCGCGACTCGTCCTGGGCGGGTGTCACCGCCGTGGTCGCAGGCTTCGGCGTGAGCGGCTTCGCGGCGGCCGACACCCTGCAGCACCTCGGTGCCGACGTGGTGGTGGTCGACGAGGCCGTGCGAGCGGACCAGCAGGAGAAGGCCGACCTCCTTGCGCAGCTGGGCGTCCAGATGCGACTGGGCCCCGGCAGCACCTCCGTCCTTCCAGACGGCACCGACGTGGTCGTGGTGTCGCCCGGCTGGCGGCCCACCGCGCCGCTCGTCGTGCAGGCCCAGGAGCAGGGTGTGCCGGTGTGGAGCGAGGTCGAGCTGGCCTGGCGACTGCGCGGCGAGAACCCCGCACCGTGGCTGGTGGTCACCGGCACCAACGGCAAGACCACCACGGTGCAGATGCTCGAGCAGATCCTGCGCGCCGAGGGTCTTGCGGCGCATGCCGTGGGCAATGTGGGCCGTCCCGTCGTGGAGGCGGTGATGGACGTCGACGATCCGGCGTCGGTGCTGGCCGTCGAGCTGTCCAGCTACCAGCTGCACTGGACCCACTCCATGTCGCCACAGGCCAGCGTCTGCCTGAACGTGGCGCCCGACCACCTGGACTGGCACGGTGGGCTCGACGCCTACACGGCCGACAAGGGGCGGGTGTACTCGCGCACCCAGATCGCCTGCGTGTACAACGTGGACGACCCGGTGACCGAGCACCTGGTCGAGGAGGCCGAGGTCGTCGAGGGGTGTCGAGCGATCGGCTTCACCCTGGGCATCCCGGCACCCGGCATGATCGGCGTCGTCGACGGAGTTCTGGCCGACCGCGCGTTCGTCAAGGAGCGCGTGTCCAATGCCGCCGAGCTCGGCCAGGTCGAGGACCTCGGCACGGCCCCGGCCCCGCACCTGGTGGCCAACGCGCTGGCCGCCGCGGCCCTGGCCCGTGCCCACGGCGTCTCGCCGCGAGCCGTGCGCGAGGGGCTGCGCAGCTTCACCCCCGACGCCCACCGCATCGCCGAGGTCGCCACGATCGACGACGTCCGGTACGTCGATGACTCCAAGGCCACCAACCCGCACGCCGCGCTGGCGTCCCTGATGAGCATCGGCTCTCCGGCTGATGCTGATGCCGCCTCTCCGCCGAGGGCTGTGTGGATCGCCGGCGGACTGGCCAAGGGAGCCACGTTCGACGACCTCGTCGCGCAGGCCGGCACCAGGCTTCGGGCGGTGGTCCTGATCGGAGCCGACCGCTCCGTCATCGCTGACGCGCTCGCACGACACGCGCCAGATGTGCCCGTGGTCGACGTTGACACGGGCGACACTGATCCCATGGATCGCGTCGTCGAAGTTGCCGCCTCGCTCGCCCGTCCGGGTGACACGGTGCTGCTGGCTCCGGGATGCGCGTCCATGGACCAGTTCGTCAACTATGCGGCCCGCGGCGACAGCTTCGCCCATGCGGTCGTCAGGCGGCAGACCACGTCCTCGTAGTCCACCTTCCCCCATGATTGGACGCACCGGATGAGCACGACCGCCGAACGCCGACCGCCGGCGATCGTCGAGAACACCCGCCGCATGCTCGAGCGCCCCTTGGCGTCGTACCAGCTGGTGCTCGGCGCCACCGCCCTGCTGCTCGGACTGGGCCTGATCATGGTGCTCAGCTCGAGCTCGGTCTACTCGGCCAAAGCCAACAATGGCAACTCCTACTCGGTGATCACCCGCCAGCTGTTGTTCGCCGTCGCCGGGCTTGGCGGCGCCTACGTCGCAGCCAAGATGCCGATGTCCACCATGCGCAGGCTGGTCCTGCCGGTGCTGATCGTCTCGGTGGGCCTCGTGGTGGCCACGTTCTTCCTCGGCGTCGAGATCCGCGGCAACAAGAACTGGATCCCATTGTTCGGCGGCTTCCTGCTGCAGCCCTCGGAGTTCGCCAAGCTGGCCGTGGTGCTGTGGATCGCCCACTGGTTCGCCAGCCACGAGAAGGCGATGGACACGCCCCGGCTGATCATCCTCCCGATGGTTCCCGTCACCGGATTCATCGCGATGCTCGTGGTGCTGCAGCGCGATCTCGGCACCGCGCTGGTGCTGTTCGCCCTGATCGTCGGCATGCTGTGGGTCGCGGGTCTGCCGTCTCGGCAGATGACCGCCGTGGGGGCCGGCGTCTTCGTGGTGCTGGTCCTGTTCGTCGCCACCGCACCGCACCGCGTCGCGCGACTGCTGAACTTCACCAACCCGCTGGCCGACCCCGACAATGCGGGGTACCAGTCGATCCGCGCCAGCATGGCGCTGGCTCGCGGCGGCTTCTGGGGCGTGGGTCTCGGTGGCAGCCGACAGAAGTGGGGCGCCCTGCCCGAGGCGCACACCGACTTCATCCTGGCCGTGATGGGCGAGGAGCTGGGCCTGCTCGGCACGCTGGTCGTGCTGATCTTGTTCCTGGTGCTCGCGGTCGCTGGCATCCGGATCGCCACCCGGGCCCGCGATCCCTTCGCTCGGTACGTGGCGGCAGGCATCACCATCTGGATCGTGGTGCAGACGGCCATCAACGTCGGCATGGTGCTCGGGCTCCTGCCGGTCATCGGCATTCCGCTGCCGTTGATGTCCTACGGCGGGTCCAGTCTGTTCGTGACGCTCGTGGCCATGGGTGTGCTGCTGAACTGTGCGACCACCGAGCCGGGGGCGCGGCGCGCACTCGAGGTCGGACGGGCTGCGAAGGCCCGGGGGCGTGCCGCTCGGCCCCGCAACGTGCGTAAGGTCTGAAACGTGCGCGTCCTGCTCGCTGGCGGAGGAACCGCCGGCCACACCTCACCGTTGCTCGCCACCGCCGCAGTCCTGCGCGACGGCGGCGCCGACATCACCTGTCTCGGGACTCCGCGCGGCCTGGAGGTGACGCTGATCCCCGAGGCGGGCTATCCGCTGGAGCTGGTGCCGCCGGTGCCCTTGCCGCGCAGGCCCGGCAAGGCCCTGGTCATGGTGCCCAGCAAGCTGCGGGCCGCGATGAAGGCGACCGGTGCGGTCGTGGACCGCGTGCGCCCGGACGTCATCGTGGGGTTCGGCGGCTACGTCTCCGTCCCCGCATACCTGGTCGCACGCCGTCGCGGCATCCCGTTGGTGGTGCACGAGGGCAACGCGATGCCGGGCATCGCGAACAAGCTGGGCGCCAGGTTCACCGAGCACGTCGCCACCAGCTTTCCCGACACCGACCTCCCGCACGCCCGGTACATCGGGCTGCCGATCCGCCGCGAGATCTCGTCGCTGGACCGGGCCGCCAAGCAGGCCGAGGGGCGGGCGCACTTCGGCCTCGACCCCGACCGGCCCACGCTGCTGGTCACCGGCGGCTCGCAGGGTGCGCGCCGCATCAACCGCGCCGTCGCGGGCGCCGCCCACGACCTCGCCGATGCAGGCGTGCAGGTGCTGCACGCTGCCGGCCGAGTGGACGAAGCCCAGGTCGAGCCCCGACCCGGCGATCCGCCGTACGTGGTGTCGCCGTTCATCGATCGCATGGACCTGGCCTACGCCGCGGCCGACCTGATCGTGTGCCGCGCCGGGGCCAACACGGTCACCGAGGTCGCTGCGGTGGGTCTGCCCGCCGCGTTCGTGCCGCTGCCGCACGGCAACGGCGAGCAGGCCCTCAACGCGCACCCCGTGGTGCAGGCCGGCGGCGCGCTGCTGATCGACGACGCGGCGCTCACCGCCACGTGGATCGACAATGTCGTCATCCCACTGGTCTCCCACCACGGCCGCCTCGGCGCCATGTCCCGCGCCGCCTCGGGCCTCGTCCGTCGCGATGCGGACGAGCGACTGGCCGAGATGGTGCGCGAGGCCTGCCGATGAGGAGCAGGACATGAGGATCGCGATCCCGGACGTGATCCTGCCGGCCGATCAGCTCGGTCGGGTGCACTTCGTGGGCATCGGCGGGGCCGGGTTGTCGGCCATCGCCCGGCTCATGGTGGGCCAGGGCGTCAGCGTCACGGGCAGTGATGCCGCCGACTCGACGGTCCTGCGAACGTTGCAGGCCGAGGGCATTGCCTGCCACGTCGGGCAGGACGTCGCTCACCTGGCCGGCGTCGACACCGTCATCGCCACCACGGCCGTGCGCGAGGACAACGTCGAGATCGTCGAGGCCCAGCGACTGGGTCTGCGGCTGTGGCCACGATCGGCCGGGCTGCAGTCGGTGCTCCTCGGCAGCCGCGCGGTGGCCGTCGCCGGAACCCACGGCAAGACCACGACCACGGCCATGCTGACCTGCGCGTTGCGATCGGCAGGCGCCGATCCCTCGTTCGCGATCGGCGCCGAGGTGGCGAGTCTCGGCACCAACGCGCGCCTCGGCACCGGCGACGTCATCGTCGCCGAGGCAGACGAGAGCGACGGCGCCTTCTTGGTCTACACGCCGTTCGGCGCCGTCGTCACCAACGTCGATGCCGACCATCTCGACCAGTGGGGCACCGAGGAGGCCTACGCCGCCGCCTTCACCCAGTTCGTGGGTCAGGTCTCGGGATTCGTGGTGCTGAACACCGACGATCCCGGCACGGCGACCTTGGCAGATCAGGTGGCCGGTGGCACCGAGGTCTGGACCGTCGGGTTCGCCGGCGCGCCACGGCTGAAGGGATCCGATCTGGTGGTCGACGGATCGTCCACCTCGTTCTCGGTGCAGCTGGACGGCGTGCCGCTGGTCGACGTGCGGTTGGCGGTGCCCGGCCAGCACTACGCCGTCGACGCCCTCCTGGCACTGGCCGCCGGATTGGCGCTGGGTCACGATCCGGCGCGTCTCGCGGCAGGTCTGTTCACCTACACCGGCGCGGCCCGCCGCATGCAGCCCCTCGGCAGTGCCGGGGGAGTGCGGGTCTACGACTCCTACGCTCACCACCCGACCGAGATCCACGCCGATCTCGCGGCCGCCCGAGCCATCGCAGGCGAGGACAGACTGGTCGTCGCCTTCCAGCCGCACCTGGTCAGCCGCACTCGCATCTACGGCGCACAAATGGGCGAGGCCCTGTCCGCGGCTGATGCCGTCGTCGTCGCCGACATCTACCTGGCGCGCGAGGACCCCGACCCCGAGGTGACCGCGGCGCTGGTGCTCAGCACGATTCGCGGTGCATCGGCATCACTGGGCGGTCCGGTGGAGGGTCTGGCCGACGTCGTGGTCCCGATGCTGCAGCCCGGCGATCTGCTGCTCACGCTCGGTGCGGGTGACATCACCGCCGTGGGCCCGGCCGTCCTGGCCCGCCTGGGATCGGCATGAGTGACCGGTTCACCGAACGCCGCCTCGACCTGCGCCGGCACCGCTGGTTCCGCACGGCGATCGCGGTGTTCGCCGTGGTGCTGGCCGGTGCGGTCGCGTGGACGATCTGGTTCTCCCCGGTGCTCGATACGCGCACGGTGTCGGTGGAGGGCCAGTCCTCGCTGACGGCCGCGCAGGTGCGCAAGGCTGCCGACGTGCCCCTCGGCGGGCCGCTGGCGCGGGTCGACCTGACGGCCGTGGAAGCCAGGCTCAAGGCAGTGCCGCGGGTGCGACTGGCCGACGTCTCGCGGTCGTGGCCGCACGGCGTGAACATCGACGTCACCGAACGCAGCGCTGCCGTGTGGGCCCGCGTTGATGGTGACATCCGCGGCATCGATCGTTTCGGAGTCGACTTCCGTTCCTACGACAAGGTGCCGAAGGGCCTGATCGAGGCGCGGGTCTCGGCGACCGATCCGGAGCAGCGACTGCAGACCCTGCGGGCGGTCGCGGCCATCGCGGACCAGATCCGCAGCGACGACCCGGAGCTGGGTCAGCAGGTGCAGTCCATCGTCGGCTCGACCAAGGACTCGGTGGTGCTGGATCTCACCAAGGGGCGGACGGTCACGTGGGGGAGCGTGGCGCAGACCGCACGCAAGCTCGAGGTGCTCGAGCAGCTCTTGAAGATCACGGCGAAGGGGTATGACGTCAGCGCCCCGGACCAACCCACCACCCGCGACTGACTGCCCACATTCTCATCAGCGGAGTCGGTCGCGGCGTGTCGTCCCCGGAGCGTCGTCGCCTCGCGCGTACCGTCTGACACAGAGCACAGGTTGACATAACTATAACTCTTCACTTGAGGGTTACAGTTTACGCTTCACATTTCAGAACCTCGAACCCAGCACTCGAAAGGCACACACGATGGCGGTCCAGAACTACCTGGCGGTGATCAAGGTCGTCGGTATCGGTGGCGGCGGCGTCAATGCCGTCAACCGCATGATCGAGGTGGGTCTCAAGGGCGTCGAGTTCATCGCGATCAACACCGACGCGCAGGCCCTGCTCATGAGCGACGCCGACGTCAAGCTCGACGTCGGCCGCGACTCCACGCGCGGGCTCGGTGCCGGGGCGAACCCGGAGATCGGCAAGAAGGCCGCCGAGGACCACGCCGAGGAGATCGAGGCTGCCATCCGTGGCGCCGACATGGTCTTCGTCACGGCTGGCGAAGGTGGCGGCACCGGAACCGGCGGCGCTCCCGTGGTTGCCCGTATCGCGCGCTCGCTGGGTGCGCTGACCATCGGCGTCGTGACGCGTCCGTTCAAGTTCGAGGGGCGCAACCGGTCCAACCAGGCTGATGACGGCATCCAGTCGCTGCGAGACGAGGTCGACACCCTCATCGTCATCCCCAACGACCGACTGCTGTCGATCAGCGATCCCAACGTGAGCCTGCTGGACTCCTTCCGCCAGGCCGACCAGGTGCTGCACCAAGGCGTCTCGGGCATCACGGACCTGATCACCACCCCGGGCCTGATCAACCTCGACTTCGCGGACGTCAAGTCCGTCATGTCCGACGCCGGCTCGGCGCTGATGGGCATCGGCTCGGCGCGCGGTGAGCACCGGGCGGCCATCGCTGCCGAGAGTGCGGTCTCCAGCCCGCTGCTGGAGGCCTCCATCGAGGGGGCACGCGGCGTGCTGCTGTCGATCTCGGGCGGATCGGATCTCGGCCTGTTCGAGATCAACGAGGCGGCGGGTCTGGTCGCCGATGCCGTCCACCCCGAGGCCAACATCATCTTCGGCGCCGTCATCGACGACGCGCTCGGCGACGAGGTCCGGGTCACCGTGATCGCGGCGGGCTTCGACGGCGGGGAGCCCAAGACCCGCGACTCGGCCCAGCCAGCCCTGCTCAAGGAGGTCGAGAAGCCGACCCCCGAGCCGAGCCTGCCGCCGGCACCCACGGCCGACACGTACGCACCCGACCCGTTCCTCGATTCGCCGAGGACCGAGCGGAAGCCGGCGACCACGACGGCGACGCAGCCGCCGCGCGAGACGAGGACCGATCGGCCGAACGAGCGCACCGCGCCGGCCGAGGCGCCTCCGGTCGAGTACGACGATGATCTCGACATCCCCGACTTCCTGCGCTGAGTCCCGCCGCGTCGAGCTCCGGTCGTAGGCTGGCGCAGTGTTCTGGCATCGTGAGTCGTTCGGGCGGGTCGAGATCGTCTTCACCGATCGCTTCGGCGGTCACAGCGAGGGTCCGTACGCCTCGCTGAACCTCGGTACCTCGAGCGGCGACGATCCGGCGGTGGTCGTGCGCAATCACGCGACGGTGGCCGACGCGCTGGCCGTGGACGGTCTGCACGTGATGTCCCAGGTGCACAGCGCCGACGTGGTGGTAGCCGACGGGATTCGGGCCGAAGGAAGCGGCGCCCTGCCCGTCTGCGACGCACTGGTCACCGATCAGGTCGGCGTCCCTCTGCTCGCGCGGGCTGCGGACTGCGTGCCGGTGCTGCTCGCCGACGCCGACGCGGGACTCGTCGGTGCCGCCCACTCCGGTCGGGTGGGGCTGGTCGCCGGGATCATCCCCGCCGTGGTCGGCTCCCTGCGCGACCGAGGCGCCACCTCGCTGCGCGCGTGGGTCGGCCCTCGCGCCGGCGGTTGCTGCTACGAGGTGCCCGAACAGATGGCCGATGACGTCGAGCGAGCGGTGCCCGGCACCCGGTCCACCACCACGTGGGGGACCCCTTCGGTCGACGTCGGTGCCGGAGTCGTCAAGCAGCTGGCTGATCTGGGCGTCGAGGTCACCGACGTTGGTGCGGACACGTGCACGATCGAGGACGAGCGATTCTTCTCCTACCGGCGGCAGGGCACGACGTCCGGACGCTTCGGGGGCATCGTGGTGCTGCGATGACGAGCCGGCGCGACGAGATCGCCGAGGGGCTGGCCGAGACCGAGCAGCGCATCCAGGCGGCGTGCGACGCGGCTGGCCGCGACCGCAGCGAGATCACGCTGATCGCGGTGACGAAGACCTACCCGGCCACCGACGTCGAGCTGCTGGCCGAGCTGGGCATCCGCGACGTGGGGGAGAACCGTCACCCGGAGGCCGGGGACAAGCACGCCGAGGTCGCCGCCCCGTTGCACTGGCACTTCCTGGGTGGGTTGCAGACCAACAAGGCCGGCGCCGTCGCGCAGTACGCCGACGCCGTCCACAGCGTCGATCGCGCCAAGCTGGCGCGCTCGTTGGAGCGGGGTGCCGCAGCCGCCGACCGGATGGTGGGCTGCCTGGTGCAGGTCGACTTCGACACGACCGACCCCGGCCGCTCTGGGGTCTCTCCGGATGCGGTGTCCGAGCTGGCCGACGTGATCGCCGAGTGCGAGCACCTGCGCCTCGACGGCGTCATGACGGTGGCGCCGCTCGGCGCGGACCCGCGACCGTGCTTCGAGGACCTGGTGGCGATCAGCCAGAACCTGCGGACCCAGCATCCGGAGGCCGTCATGATCTCGGCCGGGATGAGCGCCGACCTCGAGCAGGCGATCGAAGCTGGTGCGACACACCTGCGCGTCGGGCGCTCGATACTCGGAGAACGCCCGAACACCCGGTAATCTCAGTGATGTCATTCAGTCACACCGAGCACACCAGAGACGGAGTCATCATGGCTGGCGCGATGCGTAAAGTCGGCGAGTACCTCGGCCTGGTCGAGCAGGCCGACTACGACGAACTAGACCTCGAATTCGACGACGACCCCGTGGTCGAGGAGCCTGCCCGCTCCACCGCCGTCGTGCGTCCTGCACCGGTCGCCTCCATCGAGGAGCGACGCTCCGAGCGCCGTGAGCGCCGGACACCCCCGGTGGCGGCCGCGAGCCCCGCACCCACGGACCTGGCCCGCATCGAGACCGTCACGCCGCGCACCTACAACGACGCGCGCACGGTCGGCGAGCACTACCGGTCCGGTGTTCCCGTCATCATGAATCTGTCCGAGATCGACGAGGACGATGCCAAGCGTCTGGTCGACTTCGCGGCCGGCCTGATCTTCGCCGTGCACGGCACCATCAACCGTGTGACCGCCAAGGTATTCTTGCTCTCGCCCGCCAACGTCACCGTCAGCGACGAGGACAAGCAGCGTCTCGCATCGGGCGGTTTCTACAACCAGAGCTGAGTTCATGACCTTTCAGACCATCGGTGGGATCCTGCAGCTGATCGTCTGGATCGCCATCGTGATGTTGCTCGCCCGGTTCGTGCTGGACTGGGTGCAGCTGCTTGCCCGCAGCTGGCGACCCCAGGGACCCGTCGCGGTGCTCTGCGAGGGCATCTACTCGGCCACCGATCCGCCCCTGCGCGTCATCCGGGGCGTCATTCCGCCCATCCGTCTGGGCGGTGCTGCGCTCGATCTGTCGCCGATGGTGCTGCTATTCGCGCTGTACATCTTGATGCAGATCATCGTCGTCGTCTTCTCCTGAGGCACATTTCGGCGCGGTGTGGCATTTTCCACCCGCCTCATCGGAGACGCGTGTGGCAGAAGTGACGCACGGCAGAGTACGGTGGCCTTCCAAGAGTCCACACAGGACTGCCCCGACCCCTGAGGTGTACCAATGCCATTGACGCCAGAGGATGTGCGCAACAAGCGCTTCACCCCCGTCCGTCTTCGTGAGGGCTATGACATGGGCGAGGTCGACCAGTTCCTCGACGAGGTCGAAGCCGAGCTCGAGCGACTCACGGTTGAGAACGAGGAGCTTCGCGCCAAGGTCGCTGCTGCCTCCAGCGGGGAGCCCACCGGCCTGATGCCGGCACTCGAGACGACGACTGCTGCCGCTCCGATCGCCGAGCCGGAGAAGGCCAAGGAGAAGGAGCCCGAGCCGGAGCCCGAGCCCGAGAAGAAGGCCGAAGTCACCCCGGCTGCCGTGGCCGCGCCCGCCGCCGTCGAGGCGCCGGTCAAGCCCACCATGGGCGATGCGTCGTCTGCCGCAGCACGTCTGCTCCAGATCGCCTCGACCAACGCCGACCAGCTGATGGATTCGGCCAAGGAAGAGGCCGACCGTGTGGTCGGCGAGGCCCGCACCAAGGCCGAGCGCCTCACCAACGAGGCGCGTGGCAAGGCTGATCGTCTCGAGACCGACGCCCGGATCCGCGCGCAGAAGCTGGACGACGAGACCAACGAGCGTCGCCAGCAGTCGGTGTCCGCCATCGAGCGCGAGCGCTACGAGATCCAGCGCGAGGTCGAGCACCTGCGGGCGTACGAGCGCGAGTACCGTGCCCGGCTCAAGAACTACTTCCAGAGCCAGCTCGACCAGCTTGCCGCGAACGAGAGCACGTCCTCCGAGCCGGTCCAGGCGCCTGCGGACTCCGGTCCGCGCCGACTGCGGTCGCTGCTGGGTGACGAGGAGTCGTTCTGAGCTCGATCTGATCCACCCGATGGGGGGCCCGTGCCGTGTGGCGCGGGCCCTTCGTCATGTCCTGAGGGCTCCGGGCCTCGCCCCTCGGCGGGCCGACTTGTTTTCGGGGCCCCGCCGGTCTAATCTCCCCGCATGCCGAAGACGAAGCTTGCCATCCGCGCCGACGAGACGCCCTGGACCTCTGACGAGACGAAGTCGGTCCGCGCCGAGCTGGAGGCAGACCTCGATCGGCTGCGCACCGAGCTGGCGGCATCGGCCAAGGAGCTGCAGGATCTGCTGCGCGACGGCGTCGACGGTGCCGGCAACGATCAGGCCGACGTCGGCTCCAAGGGGCTGGAGCGGGACGCCGAGCTGTCGCTGGCCGCGAACCAGCGCGAGCTGCTGCAGCAGACCGAGAAGGCGCTCGCTCGCCTGGAGTCCGGCGCCTACGGCCAGTGTGAGTCCTGCGGTGAGCCGATCGGCAAGATGCGACTGATGGCGTTCCCTCGTGCCACACTGTGCATGACATGCAAGCAGCGCGAGGAACGTCGCTGAGCTCGCTCGGCCCGACCCGTTCCACACCCGGTAGTGCCGTCGGTCTGTTCGCAGCCGTCGCCCTTGTGGCTCTGGCGATCGATCAGGTCACCAAGGTGCTCGCCGTCCGGTTCCTCGAGGGTGAGCCGTCCGTGCAGATCATCCCCGGTGTCCTCCAGCTGACCTTCCTGCGCAATGCCGGTGCGGCGCTGGGCACCGGATCGTCCATGACGATCGGGCTGACGATCATCGCCATCGCCGTCGCGGTCGGTGTCCTGCGCATCGCCACCCGATTGCGCGATCGTGGATGGGCCGTGGGACTGGGACTGCTGCTGTCCGGCGCCGTCGGCAATCTGGCCGATCGTCTGTTTCGCGCACCGGGTCCATTGCGCGGCCGCGTCGTGGACTTCATCGACTACGGCCCGTTCGTCGGCAACGTCGCCGACATCGCCCTGACCCTGGCCGCCGGCATCATCATCTGGCGCACGTTCCGCGGCGTCGGCGTCGACGGCACCCGTGAGTCCGCGTCATGACCGGCGATCTGGAACCGCTGGACCACAAGGTTGTCCACGTGCCCGAGGGCCTGGCCGGCGAACGCGTCGACAGCGCCCTGGCCCGGCTGCTCGGCCTCTCCCGCACCCGCGCCAGCGAGCTGGTCGCCGGGGGCCACGTCCGGCTCGACGGTCGGCCGCCGGCCAAGTCCGACCGTGTCGAGGCGGGCGCCCTGCTGGAGGCCTCCATCCCGGCGCCTCGCGTTGCGGTGATCGTGGCGCACGAGGTCGAGGGCATGCGCATCGTCCACGAGGATGACGACATCGTGGTCGTCGACAAGCCGGTGGGCGTCGCGGCTCACCCCAGCGTCGGGTGGGACGGCCCGACGGTGCTCGATCACCTCTCCGGTGTCGGCATCCGCATCTCGACGTCCGGCGCCGCCGAGCGACGCGGCATCGTGCACCGGTTGGACGTGGGCACCAGCGGCCTGATGGCCGTGGCCAAGTCCGAGCACGCGTACTCGGTGCTCAAGCAGGCGTTCCGCGACCGGGTGGTCGACAAGACGTATCACGCGCTGGTCCAGGGCCACCCAGATCCGCACACCGGCACGATCGATGCCCCCATCGCGCGACACCCAAAGCACGACTTCAAGTTCACGGTCAAGGCCGACGGTCGCGACAGCGTCACCCACTACGACACCCTCGAGGCGCACCGGTTCGCGAGCCTGCTCACCATCAAGCTCGAGACCGGTCGCACGCACCAGATCCGGGTGCACATGAGCGCCCTGCACCACCCGTGCGTCGGCGATCTGATGTACGGCGCAGATCCGACACTGGCCGCCCGGGTCGGCCTCGATCGACAGTGGCTGCACGCCAAGGCGCTCGGCTTCACCCACCCGCGCACGGGGGAGTGGGTCACGTTCTCATCGAGCTACCCCGACGACCTCACCGCCGCCCTC
>JBBSKV010000006.1:0-16363 GCA_038255955.1 Propionibacteriales bacterium | reverse complement strand
GGTCGGACTGTTCGGGGCCTACTACGCAGGCGTCCGTGGTCTGAGCGTCACGGTCATCGACTCGCTCAGCCAGGTCGGCGGGCAGGTCTCGGCGATGTACCCCGAGAAGCAGATCTACGACATCGCGGGATTCCCCGCCGTCACGGGTCGCGAGCTCGTCGCGCAGCTGGTCGAGCAGGCCGGCCAGTACGACCCGACGTACGTGCTGGGCGAGGAAGCCCAGCAGCTTGAGCGCGTGCCGAGTGCCGAGGGAGCCGACCGCTTCATCGTCACCACCAGCAGCGGACGTGAGATCGACTGCGGTGCCGTGATCGTCACCGGCGGGATCGGCACGTTCACGCCGCGCCCGCTGCCGGCCGGCGAGGACCACCTCGGTCGCGGTCTGGACTACTTCGTGACCAGTGTCGACGGATACGTCGGACGTGAGGTCGTCATCGTCGGTGGCGGCGACAGCGCCCTCGACTGGGCCATGATGCTCGAACCGGTCGCGAAGAGCGTGACCCTCGTGCACCGTCGCGAAGCCTTCCGGGCGCACGCGGCAGCGGTGGCCACGGTGCGCGAGTCGACGGTCGAGATCCTGACCAACACCCAGGTCACGGCCACCGAAGGCGCCGAATCGTTGGAGCGGGCGACCGTCACCAGCAAGGACGGCGACACGCGAACGCTGGAGTGCCAGCGAGTCATCGCAGCGTTGGGCTTCACCGCCAACCTCGGCCCGCTGCGGGAGTGGGGCGTCGAGCTGCACGACAACCGGCACCTGGTCGTCGACTCGGCGATGCGCACCTCGATCCCGGGTATCTTCTCGGCAGGCGACATCACGGACTACGACGGGAAGGTCAGGCTGATCGCCGTCGGCTTCGGCGAGGTCGCCACCGCGGTCAACAACGCGGCCCTGTACATCGATCCCGACGCTCAGCTGTTCCCCGGCCACTCGACCGACCAGCCGGCGAACATTCCCACCCCGGCCTGACCCTCACCACAAAGGACTAAGGAGCTCCGCATGCCGTATGTCATCGCCAGTCCGTGCATCGACGTCATGGACAGGTCGTGCGTCGAAGAGTGCCCCGTCGACTGCATCTACGAGGGCAGCCGCAAGCTGTACATCAATCCCAAGGAGTGCATCGACTGCGGTGCCTGCGAGCCGGTCTGCCCGGTCGAGGCCATCAGCCAGGATCGTCGCGTCGCCGACGAGGACGAGGCCTTCGTGGAGGACAACCGGACGTTCTTCGTCGAGACCCTGGACGGCCGTGACGAACCGCTCGGTGCACCCGGAGGAGCGCACAAGACCGGTCCGATCGGCACGGACACCCCCATGGTTTCCGAGCGATAGGTCTGACTCGTGCTTGACGGCAACCTGCTCATCGATGCGCACGTCCACGTCCCCATGCTCGGCTCGCTCTCGCCGGCGTGGATCGACTGGGCGCGCACCTTCGGCGCCGACGGGCTGATCGAGGATGTCTGGGACGTCGATGGAAAGCCTCGTCCCGACCGCCTGGACGAGCTCTTCGACGCGCAGGGCGTGGATGCGGCTCTGCTGTTCTGCGAGTACAGCCCCAAGGCCACCGGCATGCAGCGATTCGACGACCTGCTGCCGATCGTGGAGCACAATCCGCGCCGGTTCCGCCCCGTGGCGAACGTCAACCCGCACCTGCACTTCCCGGTCGCGCAGGAGCTGGGTCGTCAGCTCGATCTGGGAGCTGCGGCGCTCAAGCTGCACCCGGTCCACGGCGGCTTCCGATGTGACGACCGCGCGCTGTATCCGGCCTACCAGCTGCTGGCCGAGCGCGGGGTGCCGCTGATCGTGCACTGCGGCACCAGCACCTTCCCCGGATCGATGAACGAGCTGGCCGATCCCGAGATCCTGCTCCCGGTCATCCGCGACTTCCCGACGCTCGACGTCGTCCTGGCCCACGGGGGCCGCGGCTGGTGGTACGACGCGGCCGCGTTCATGGCGCTGTCCTATCCCACCGTCTGGCTCGAGCTCTCAGGGCTTCCGCCCAAGCGGCTGCCGGAGTACTACGCGAAGTTCGACCTCGGCAGGCTCGCCAAGCGGTGGATCTTCGGCACCGACTGGCCCGGCGTGCCCGGTGCCGCGCAGAATGCACGGGCGGTGGCCGGTCTGGGTCTGAGCGACGAGGTCGTGACCGGTGTCATGGGAGGCAACGCCCTGACGGTCTATGCCGGGCTCGACCACCTGCTCGCAGGTCAGGAGAGCTGACCATGCCGATCTACGCGCTGGGGGATCTCGTCCCCACCATCCACGAGACCGCCTACGTGCATCCCGACGCCGTCCTCATCGGTGCGGTCACGATCGGCGCCGAAGCGACGATCTGGCCGGGAGCGGTGCTGCGGGCGGACTTCGGACGCATCGACATCGGCGCACGAACCTCCATCCAGGACGGTTCCGTGGTGCACACCACCGAGGAATGGCCGACGGTGATCGGGGACGAGTGCGTCGTCGGCCACAACGTGCACCTGGAGGGCTGCGTGATCGAGGACCGCTGCCTGATCGGTTCCGGCTCGATCGTCCTGAACCGGGCCCGCGTCGGCACGGGAACCGTGGTCGGCGCGCAGGCGCTGGTGACCGAGGACACCGAGGTGCCGCCGGGCAGCATGGCGCTCGGCGTGCCGGCCAGGATTCGTCCCGGTGACGTCAGGCAGCAGGATGAATGGATCAGCCTCGCCGTGCACGAGTACGTCGAGCAGGGCAAGAACTATCGCAACGCCCTTCGGCTCATCGAGCCATCGGGACGATCAACGGAGGACTGTGATGACACCATCTGACAAGGTCGGCAGGCCCGTGCGGGAGCTCAGCGACGAGGAGCTCGAGCAGCAGGGCAAGGCAGCCCACGACACCCGCAACTGGGTCTTCCTCAATGGCACGGCGGAGCAGTTCGCCACCCACACGACCCGCATGCTCGAGCTCGAGCAGGAGTACCTGCGACGCCACCCCAAGCGCACCTGGCAGGGCTCCGGCGGAACGGTGGAGGACGCTTCCGAGCTGGATGTGCTCCGAGTGGCCATCCGCGGCATCGCCGCGCAGCTCGAGGGACTGCTCGAGCAGACCCGCGTTCCCGAGCAGCAGACTCCTGCGGTCGCCGCCGAGCCCGTCACCACGCTGCTGGCGATGGTGGCCAGCGCCCCGGACGGCCGGATGCACAAGCTGGAGCTGCACCAGGCCGCCAGGGAGGTCGGACTCGACCCCGCAGCGTTGGCGAAGCTCTACACCGGTGAGCCGCGCCTGCTGACGACCGAGCAGCAGGACCGGGTCATCACCGACGCGGGTCGCGCTCGTCTCGACGAGGCATGATGGCGGCTGACCTCGACACCGAGGCCAGCGGACTGCCGCAGCACTGCGGGGTCGTCGGAGGCGGCCGCATGGGCGCCGGCATCGCGCACGCCCTGCTTCTCGCCGGTTGCGACGTCGCTGTCCTGGAGCGCGACGACGACGCGGCATCGTCAGCCCGGGAACGGGTCGACCGGGCGATCGCCGAGAGCGTCCGCCGCGGGCATCCCGCCAGCGCCTCGGACGTCGCCGCGCGCTTTCGGGTGACGACCGACATGTCGTCCCTCGCAGAAGCGGCCCTCGTGATCGAGGCCGTGCCCGAGGACCTGGCGCTCAAGCTCGCCACCCTCGGAGCGCTCGAGGCGGTGCTGAACCCCGATGCCGTGATCGGGACCAACACCAGCAGCATCTCCCTCGACGCACTGGGCGACGCCATGGCGCACCCCGAGCGTCTGGTGGGCCTGCACTTCTTCAACCCGGTGCCTGCGAGCAAGCTGGTGGAGATCGTGATGGCCGACCGCACCACGCCCGGCCTCAGGGACCGGGCGGTGTCCTGGGTGGAGCAACTGACCAAGACACCCGTCGTCGTGCGCAACTCACCCGGATTCGCCAGCAGCCGACTGGGGGTGGCGCTGGGCCTCGAGGCGATCAGGATGGTCGAGGAGGGCGTTGCCTCAGCCGCGGACATCGATGCCGCGATGACGTTGGGGTACGGCCACCCCACGGGTCCGCTGCGTCTGACCGATCTGGTCGGCATCGACGTGCGGCTGGGCATCGCGCGCTATCTCGAGCAGGAGCTGGGACCCAGATTCGCACCGCCGCAGCTGATGATCGACATGGTCGCCGAGGGCAAGCTCGGACGTAAGTCCGGGCAGGGGTTCTACGCCTGGCCCGAAGAAGGCGGCACCCATGCCTGACGACCTGGCGCCGGGCCTCAACCAGCTGCCGGGACTCGACTTCACGTGGGGGCCGGATCGGGCGATGGTCGTGCTCAATCGACCAGAGGTCCGCAATGCCATCGATGCGGACATGGTGGCCAGCCTGCACCGCGTGTGCGAGGTCCTCGAGCGATCGCCGGTGCCGCTGCTCATCACCGGAGGAACGGAGATCTTCGCAGCGGGTGCCGACATCGCCCAGCTGCGCGAGCGCACGTCTCTGGACGCACTGGCCGGGATCAACAGCGGGATCTTCAACCGGATCGCCGAGCTGCCGATGCCCACCGTCGCAGCGATCGCCGGTCACGCCCTGGGCGGAGGCGCCGAGCTGGCCTATGCGTGCGACTTCCGGATCGCCGCGCCCAGCGCCCGGCTGGGCAATCCTGAGGGCCAGCTCGGCATCCTCGCAGCGGCCGGCGGGTGCTGGCGGCTGCAGGAGCTGGTCGGTGAGCCCATCGCCAAGGAGATCCTGCTGGCCGGGCGTGTGCTGAACGCCGAGGAGGCACTGCAGGTGCGCCTGGTCAACGAGGTCGTCGAGGCCGACGCGCTGCTGGCCACCGGCGACGCGTGGATCGACAGGATCGTGAAGTCGGCTCCGCTGGCACTGCGGCTGACCAAGCTGGCGCTGCGTACTCCCCGTGAGGCGCATCCAGCCTTCGACAACGTGGCGCAGGCGGTCCTGTTCGAGACGCAGGAGAAGTTCGATCGGATGGACGCCTTCCTCTCGCGCAAGAAGTCCTCGTAGGCAGATCGCGGCTGACTCCAGCCGATCGATCGCTCAGCGATCCTGAGGACCGATGACGTTCTCGAGGGAGTCGACGATCTCGAGACGCTTCGACTCCGCGTTCTCGGCGTCCGGCAGGGTCCGCTCGGGATCGACCAGCACGACGTGCACGCCGTCCTCTCCAAGCCGTCGCACGGACTCGAGCAGCATGCGGCGGCCGACGTCGTGCAGGCGGTACACGCGGGTCAGGTCCAGGACGACCCGCTCCGTGTCGAGATCGCTCTCGGCGATCTCGCGGACGACCGTCTCAGCGCCGGCGAACCGCAGGTCGCCCTGCACCTCGAAGACGGTCATGGGGTCGTCGCCGGCGGACACGTAGGAATCTCGCAGGGCCGAGCGCCCTTCCTGGGCCACGTCCATCAGGTGCATGCCCATGTCGTTCGAGAGCCGCTCGAACACCTCGACGCCGCGCACGCTGCTGCCGTGCGGGTCCAGCCGCGGCGAGAAGACCGCGATCCCGACCTGTCCGGGCAGCGCCCCGATCACGCCACCGGAAACTCCACTCTTGGCGGGGATTCCGACATCGGTCATCCAGTCGCCGGCTGCGTCGTACATGCCGCAGGTCATCATCACGCTCAGGACCTGGCGCACCACGGATCGGCTCAGCAACGTCTCGTGGGTCCGAGGGTGGACGCCGCCGTTGGCCAACGTCGCAGCCATCAACGCCAGATCGCGGCACGACACCTGGACCGAGCACTGCCGGGTGTACCCCTCGATCGCCTCGACCGGGTCGCAGTCCAGCGTTCCCGACGCCTTCAGCAGATGAGCCATGCCGAGATTGCGGTGGGCCGACGCGAGCTCGGACGTGAAGGCCTGCTCGTCGACCACCAGATCGCGCCCGGCGAAGCGGCTGAAGCCCTGGCGGACCCGCTCGGACCTGGCCGCGCTGCCATCGCCGTCGACCAGTGAGTGGGTGAGGATGGCGCCCGCGTTGATCATCGCGTTCCTCGGCCGGTTCGTGCCCTTCTCGAGCGAGATCTCATTGAATGCTTCGCCTGACGGCTCGACGCCGACCCGCTCGTTGACGGCCTCCACGCCCTGGTCCGCGAGGGCGAGCGCGTAGGCGAAGGGCTTGGACATCGACTGGATGGTGAACTCCACGTCGGCGTCACCGGCGGTGTAGACCGTGCCGTCGACCGTGGCGACACAGATGCCGAACCGGTCAGGGTCAGCGGTGGCCAGCTCGGGGATGTAGTCGGCGACCGCGCCGCCATCGGCGCCGCAGGAATCGAGCACCTCCAGCAGGTAGTCCGGGATGGGGGAGCGCATGCCGTCAGCGTACGAGGCGAGCCGGTCGTTGCCGGATGTGCGTGCCACCATGGCGCATGGCTGAACTCCTGGTGGTGGCGCTGTCCGTCTTCGGATTCGCGATGTTCTCGCAGCGCTCATCGATGTCGCCGATCACCGCTCCGATGGTCTTCACGGCGATCGGCCTGCTGCTGGGCACGGTCGGGACCGAGTGGTTCGATCTCACCCTCGAGGGGGAGGTGGTGTCGATCCTGGTGGAGGGCACGCTCGTCCTGGTGCTGTTCACCGACGCCGCTCGCATCGACCTGCGCCTCCTGCGCTCGTACGCGGCGCTTCCCGCCCGGCTGCTCGGAATCGGTCTGCCGTTGACGATCATCGCGGGCACGGCGGCGGCCTCCCTGCTGTTCGACTCGCTCACGCTGGTCGAGGCCGGGCTGGTCGCGGCCATCCTTGCCCCCACCGATGCAGCGCTGGGGCAGGCCGTGGTCAGCGACAAGCGTCTGCCCACGCGGATCCGGCAGACGCTGAACGTGGAGAGCGGGCTGAACGACGGGATCATGGTGCCTGTCGTCACGGTCCTGCTGGCCCTGGCGGTGGCTGAGACCGATCCCACGGGCGCAGGCGGCTGGGGTGCGTTCGTCGCCGGACAGCTGGGCTTCGGCTTCGGGGCGGGGCTTGCGGCCGGAGCCGTGGGCGGATGGTTGGTGCACCGCCAGTCGTCTGCCGAGAGGGTCGAGGCGACCTACCGCCAGTTGGCTGGTCTGGCCATCGCCGTGGCGGCCTACGCCGGGGCAGAGGTGATGGGAGGCAACGGGTTCATCGCGGCCTTCGTCGCTGGACTGGCCTTCTCGCAGGTGGCCCCCGCTGAGTGCGCCGACGTGCAGGACCTCACGGAGGACGAGGGGGAGCTCCTCACGGCACTGACCTTCTTGGTGTTCGGAGCCGCTCTCGCAGCACCGCGACTCGGTGACCTGACCTGGCAGATCACGCTCTACGCCGTGGGGTCCTTGACGGTCGTGCGCGCCGTGCCCGTGCTGATCGCTCTGATCCGAACGGGCACCCTGCTCCAGACGCGTCTGTTCATCGGCTGGTTCGGTCCCCGCGGACTGGCATCGATCCTGTTCGCGCTGCTGGTGTCGCAGGAGCTGAGCGGTCCGGAGGCGGACCTGATCCTGGCCATCGCGGTGTGGACCGTGCTGCTGAGCATCTTCGCGCACGGGTTGAGCGCCAGCACCTGGGCCGGACGGCTGGGTGCCCGCATCGAAAGAGGCCATGACCAGATGGCCGAGAAGCGACACATGCCCGAATTGCCCACGCGTCGCGACTCCTGAGCGGGGGAGTGGCGCCCCGAGCACGCGGATCGGTCAGCGGTAGTTTGACGCCCTAGCAACGTCTCACGTGTCCGGCGCCCGAAAGGCCTGTTGATGTCAGCTCAGAACCCCGTGTGGGCGCAGTCCTACGCCCCGGGCGTCCCGCTCTCCCTCACGTACGGCGACACCACGGTGATCGATCTGTTCGAAGGATCTGTGCGCGACCACGGTGGTCGGCCGGCACTGGACTTCCTGGGCCGCGCGACGACGTACGCGGAGACCGCAGATGCCGTGCGCCGGGTCGCCGAAGGCCTGCGCGGACTGGGCGTCGAGCCCGGAGACAACGTCGCCCTGGTGATGCCCAACTGCCCGCAGAACGTGATCGCCTTCCTGGCGGTCGTGCGCCTGGGCGCGACCGTCGTCGAGCACAATCCGCTCTACACCGCTGCCGAGCTGCGGGCTCCCTTCGCGGATCACGAGGCACGCATCGCGATCGTCTGGGACAAGGTCGTTCCCGTCATCGAGTCGTTGCGCGCCGACACCGCCCTCGAGCACGTGATCGCGGTCGACCTCACGGCCGAGCTGCCGCTGACCAAGCGCGTGGCGCTGCGACTTCCGATCGCCAAGGCGCGCGCGGCCCGCGACACCCTGCACACGCCCGCCCCGGACGCGATGCCGTGGAAGAGCCTGCTGGCCAGCGATCCGCTCGACGACGCGCACCCGCGACCGGTCGCCGACGACGTCGCCCTGATGCTCTACACCTCCGGCACCACCGGTCGACCGAAGGGTGTCCCGCTGCGCCACCGCAACCTGGTGGCCAACGTGATCCAGGGCCAGGCGTGGGTTCCCGAGATGGTCCCGGGTCGCGAGACCGTGATGGTCGCGCTGCCGCTGTTCCACGCCTACGGCGTGACCGTGAGCGTGCTGCTCGGTCTGTCGGTCGGCGCCCGGCTGGTGCTGCTGCCCAAGCCCGAGATCGGGCTGATCATGGACGCGATCAAGCGCCAGGTGCCCTCGTTCCTGCCAGCGGTTCCACCGCTGTACGCCAAGATCGTCGACGAGGCGGACAAGCGGGGCATCTCGATCCAGGGGATCAAGTGGTCGCTCTCCGGCGCCATGGCGCTGCCGGCCCCCCTGGTTGAGCGCTGGGAGGCCGCCACGGGTGGTCTGCTGGTGGAGGGCTACGGACTCACCGAGACCGCTCCGGTCGTCGTCGGCAACCCGATGTCGAAGGACCGGCGCCCCGGCTCGATCGGGGTCCCGTTCCCGGACACCCAGGTCCGCATCGTCGACCCCGAGGACCTGGACCGCGAGGTTGCCCTCGGAGACCGCGGTGAGCTGCTGGTCCGTGGCCCCCAGGTCTTCGACGGCTACCGGGACCTGCCGGACGAGACCCGGGCGGCGTTCCACGACGAGTGGTTCCGCACGGGGGACATCGTCACGATGGAGCAGGACGGCTTCATCACGATCGTCGACCGGATCAAGGAGGTCATCATCACCGGCGGGTTCAACGTCTATCCGTCCGAGGTCGAAGCGGCCCTGCGCCTGCACGCCGCCGTGGCCGAGGCCGCGGTGGTCGGGGTCCGCGACGCCGACGGCGCCGAGGAAGTGGTGGCTGCCGTGGTGATCGTCGAGGGGGAGCAGGTCGACACCGACGCGCTGCGTTCGCACGTACGCGGAGAGCTGACCCCGTACAAGGTCCCGCGCCGAGTGGTGGTCATCGAGGAGCTGCCGACCAACGCGATGGGCAAGGTGCAGCGCCGCGAGGTCGTGGAGCTGCTCCAGGAGTCCTGACACCTCGGTGTCACTGTGACGCACGCCACTAATAGGCTCACCCCATGAGCAACGCCGATGACGAACGCCGATCCGTCGAGCTGGTGATGGGCACGACGCAGTACGCCGAGACGCTGGCGGCTCTCGTGGAGCGAACGGGCCGCACCGACGCCGACCTGAGGCAGGACTCGGAGGCCGCGCTGGCCGAGATGGCCGCGTACGTCGACGAGTCGGCGTCACGAGTCTGGGACCGCCTGGGCCGGTGGCTGACACGCTCGTACGAGGTAGACGTCGACACCAGCCGGCTGGCGGAGCTGGCCGAGCTGAGTCGACGGCATTCCCTGGTCTTCTTGCCCAACCACCGCTCCTACCTCGACCCGCTGGTGCTGCGGTCCGCCACTCGAGGGCACGGTCTTCCCAGCAACTACACCCTGGGCGGGAACAACCTCGCCATCTGGCCGCTGTCCAAGCTCGGCAAGCGCAGCGGACTGATCTTCATCCGGCGCTCCAGCCGCGAGGACCCGGTCTACCCGGCGATGCTGCGCCTCTACCTGGGGTTCCTGCTGCGTCAGCACGCCAACCTCGAGTGGTACTTCGAGGGTGGTCGCACCCGCACCGGCAAGCTCCGCCCGCCGCGGATGGGCGTCCTGCGCTACCTCGTCGACGCCTTCCGCGCCAACGGCGACGAGTCCGATGACGCCTACCTCGTCCCCGTGTCGATCGTGTACGACCAGCAGCACGAGGTCTCCGCGCTCTCACGCGAGGAGAGCGGCGGCACCAAGGTGCCCGAGAGCCTGACCTGGGCGTATCGATTCGCCCGTGCGCAGGGTCGGCGCCGGGGGCGCGTCCATGTGCGGTTCGGCCCTCCGCTGTCGCTGCGTGACGCCATGGCCGACGCGGGCTCCCGTGCCGACAGCGACGACCTCACCGCCGTGGTGCCCCGCGTCGCGTTCGAGGTGGCTCACCGCATCAACGCCGCCACCCCGATCACCCCTGCTGCCCTGGTGACCTTCGGACTGCTGGACAACGATGGCCGGGCCATGACGTTGACCGAGACGCTGGCCGTCCTCGAACCGCTCGTCGCCTACGTCCGGCACCGCCAGCTGCCGCTGACCGCCGACGTCGATCTCGGACGCCCCGGCGGCCTGCGCAAGGCGCTGGCCACGCTGGTGCGCGAAGGCGTCGTCGTGGAGTACACCGGCGGGCTCGAACCGGTCTACGCCATCGCGCCTGATCGGCAGCACGAGGCGGCCTTCTACCGCAACACCGTGACGCACTACTTCATCAATCGCGCGATCCTCGAGGTGGCGCTCGTCCAGGCGTGCGACGAGGGCCCCGACGCCGATCTCGTCACGGCGACCTGGGAGCGTGCCCTGGCGTTGCGAGACCTGCTCAAGTACGAGTTCTTCTTCGCCACCAAGTCAGAGTTCGACACCCAGATGCGCTACGAGACCGACATGGTGAGTCCCGGTTGGGCCGAAGAACGCCCGACCGCCGACGGAATCACCACCCGGCTCTCGGATTCCCACCTGCTGCTGGCGCACCGCGTGATCGGCCCGTTCCTCGAGGCCTACTCCGTCGTGGCCGACCGGCTGGTCACGCGGGAGCCCGCCGCGCCGCTCGACGGCGACGGACTGATCGCCGAGAGCCTCGGGGTCGCCCACCAACGATGGTTGCAGCAGGATCTCCACTCGCCGGAGTCGATCTCCAAGGACCTCATGGGCGGCGCGCTCAAGCTGGCCGGCAACCGTGATCTGCTGGGCCCCGGTGGTGATGAGCTGGTGCAGTCGCGCCAGCGCCTCGCCGACGAGCTCGATGCAGCCGTCCGAGCCATCGCCGTCGTCCGTTCCCTCGCGCTCAAGGACTGATCCGTGCCCGACATCGACCGTCTGCTGGCTGCCGTCGCCGAGGGGCCGCAGGGTCCTGAGGTCGGCGCGTTCTTCGACTTCGACGGCACCCTGATCCACGGCTACTCGGCGGCCCTCTACTTCCGGGAGCGGCTGGCGAGCCGGTCGGTGAGCCCGCAGGAGCTCATCGGCACGCTCATCGAGGTCTTCAACATGCAGCAGCGGGGGCACGACGTCACGCGCCTCGTCGGCGTCGGACTCGGTGCACTGCGCGGCACCGCACTGACCGATCTGGAGGAGATGGGGCAGCAGCTCTTCCGGTCACGGATCTCAGGGCAGCTGTATCCCGATGCTCGGCGGCTCGTCCGGGCCCACCTGCGGGCCGGGCACACCGTCGCGCTCGCCTCATCGGCCACGCGATTCCAGGCGCAGGCCGCCGCTGAGGATCTGGGCATCGAGCACCTGCTCGTCACCGAGGTCGAGACCCGCAACGGTACCGTCACCGGCCGGGTCGACGGTCCGATCCTCTGGGGACCCGGCAAGGCCACGGCCGTCGAGGCCTTCGCCGCCGAACAGGGTCTGGACCTCAGCGAGTCCTACGCGTACGGCAACGGGGGAGAGGACGTGCTCTACCTCGAGACCGTCGGCCGGCCCCGTCCGCTGAATGCCGACAGCACCCTCACGCAGGCCGCGGCCGATCGTGGCTGGCCGGTGCATCGGCTGCATCGCGAGCGACGCCTCACCGCGGCCAATGTCGTCCGTTCGGCGGCGTCCTACGCAGGCCTGTTCACCGGAGTGGCCGCCGGGCTGGGGATGGGCCTGGTCAACCGGGATCGCCAGACGGCGCTGATGGTCGCCGCGGCGATCAGCTCCGAGCTCGCCCTCGCCGGCGCCGGTGTCTCGCTGCAGGTCGAGGGCCAGGAGAACCTGTGGCTCTCGCGTCCCGCTGTGTTCGTCTTCAACCACCAGAGCCAGCTCGACGTCGTCATCCTCGCCGCGCTCCTGCGCCGAGACTTCACCGGCGTGGCCAAGAAGGAGCTCGCGAAGGACCCGACCTTCGCCGCCATGGGGTGGCTCGCCGATGTCGCCTACGTTGACCGCACCGACACGGGTGCCGCTCGCGAGGCACTGGCGCCAGCTCTTGCGAGCCTGGAGTCAGGGACGTCCTTGGTGATCGCCCCCGAGGGCACCCGTTCGCCCACGCCGCGGCTGCTGCCCTTCAAGAAGGGCGCCTTCCACCTGGCGATGCAGGCCGGCGTGCCGATGGTCCCGGTGGTCATCCGCAACGCCGGCGAGATCATGCCGTCCCGCTCGATGATCCTCACGCCAGGAACCGTGCACGTCCAGGTGCTCGAACCGGTGTCGACGGCCGACTGGACCACCGACAACCTCGACGAGCAGGTCGCCCACGTGGAAGCGTTGTTCGCCGGCGCCCTGGACGATTGGGACCCGGTCAGGACCTGAGCGTGGCGCGCGCCGCCTCGAGGCGGGCCACCGGAACGCGAAACGGCGAGCACGAGACGTAGTCGAGCCCGACCTCGTCGAAGAAGTGGATCGATTCAGGATCCCCGCCGTGCTCACCGCAGACACCCAGATGCAGCTCGGGATTGACCTCCCGGCCGGCCGTGACAGCGGTACGTACCAGCGAGCCGACCCCCTCGATGTCGAGGGACTCAAAGGGCGAAACCGCGAAGATGCCGTGATCAAGATAGGTCGGGAAGAAGGCAGCCTCGACGTCATCGCGGGAGAACCCCCACGTCATCTGGGTCAAGTCGTTGGTGCCGAAGGAGAAGAACTCGGCTGATTGCGCGATCTGACCGGCAGTGACGGCCGCCCGGGGCAACTCGATCATCGTGCCGATGAGGTGCGGGATCTGGACTCCCCGTTCCTGCTGCACCTCCTGCCCGACCTTCTCCAGTTCCGTGCGCACGATCGCGAACTCCTCGGTGGAGGCCACCAGGGGGACCATGATCTCGGGAAATGCTGAGCCGCCGCCGGCCACCCAGTCGGCCGCCGCCTCGAGGATCGCCCGGGCCTGCATCGTGAACAGACCTGGAATGACGATGCCGAGTCGAACGCCGCGCAGTCCGAGCATGGGGTTCTGTTCGTGCAGACGAGTGAGGGCAGCGAGGAGTCGATGGTCCCGCGAGCTGGTGTTTCCGCGCTCGTCTTCCAGCGCCACCTTCACCGAGAGCTCGGTGAAGTCCGGCAAGAACTCGTGCAAAGGCGGGTCGATGAGTCGGATCGTCACCGGCAGGCCGTCCATGGCTTCGAAGATGCCGAAGAAGTCCTGGCGCTGCAGTGGCAGCAACCGCTTCAAGGCGGCGGCTTGCTCATCAGCATCCGAGGCCACCACGAGTTCCTCGACCAAGCTCCGGCGCTCACCCAAGAACATGTGCTCGGTTCGGCACAGTCCGATGCCCGCAGCGCCGTACCTCCGAGCGCGGGCTGCATCGTCGGGTGTGTCGGCATTGGCGCGAACGCCGAGCCGGCGAACGTCATCAGCGTGCTTCACGACCCGGGACACCGCGTCCACCAGCACATCGTCGACCGGATCTCCCTCGAAGAACCGCACGACCGAGGAGTCGACCACCGGGATCTCTCCCAGGAACACCTCGCCAGTGCCGCCGTCGATGGAGATCACATCGCCCTCGAGGACCGTGGTTCCTCCGCGGATCGTGAACTTCTTGGCCGCGACATCCACGTCGAGCGACTCAGTGCCGCAGACGCAACTGCGACCCATGCCGCGCGCCACCACGGCGGCGTGCGAGGTCTTGCCGCCGCGACTGGTCAAGATGCCCCGTGCCACGACCATGCCGCGCAGATCGTCGGGCGTCGTCTCCTTGCGGACCAAGATGACGTCCTCGCCCCGCCCCGCCCACTCGACCGCCGTGTCGGAATCGAAGACCACCTGACCCACGGCGGCACCGGGCGAGGCGCTCATGCCTCGGGCGACCGCGGTGCGTTCTGCAGCTGGATCGAATCCCGGGAACATGAGCTGGGCCAGCTGATGCCCGGTCACCCGGCGCAGCGCCTCGTCCATGTCGATGAGACCTTCGTCGACGAAATCCATCGCGATGCGGAACGCGGCAGCTGGGGTGCGCTTGCCGACCCGGGTCTGGAGCATCCACAATCGACCCCGTTCGATCGTGAACTCGATGTCGCACATGTCGAGGTAGTGCCGCTCGAGGCGTTCCATGGCCGCCAGGAGCTCAGCGTGTGAGGTCGGGTCGAGACGTTCGAGGTCGGTCAGCGCCACGGTGTTGCGGATGCCGGCGACCACGTCCTCGCCCTGGGCGTTGGCCAGATAGTCGCCGTAGACGCCCTGGCTGCCGGTCGCCGGGTCGCGCGTGAAGCAGACGCCGGAGCCAGAAGTCGCACCGAGGTTGCCGAACACCATGGCCTGGATGTTGACAGCCGTCCCCAGATCCTCCGAGATCCGCTCCTGGCGGCGGTACAAGGCGGCTCGGGGCGTGTTCCACGAGTCGAACACGGCCTGAACTGCGCGGTCGAGCTGCTCGCGTGGGTCTTGCGGGAATGGTGTCCCGGTCTCCGTTCGAATCACGTCTTGATAGCTCGTCACGAGCTGGTGCAGGTCGTCGGACGTGAGGCCGAGATCATCCTCCACGTCGCGAGAGCGCTTCAGCTCGTCCATCACGTCGTCGAACAGGTGCGACGAGAGACCCAGCACCGTGGATCCGTACATCTGCAGCAGTCGGCGATAGGAGTCAGTGGCCAGTCGCTCGTCGCCGCTGTGCCGCGCGAGGGCCTCGACTGAGGCGTCGTTCAGGCCCACGTTGAGGACGGTGTCCATCATCCCGGGCATGGAGTTCTTCGCCCCCGACCGCACCGAGACCAGCAGGGGATCGTCAGAATCGCCGAGTCGGCGGCCCATGGCGTCCTCCAACGAGCGCAGATGCTCGCTGATCTCGTCGTCGAGACCGGCAGGCGCAGACCCCTCCTTCAGGTACGCACGACAGGCCTCGGTGGAGATCGTGAAGCCGGGGGGCACAGGCAGCCCGATGTTCGTCATCTCGGCGAGATTTGCGCCCTTGCCGCCCAACAGCTCGTTCTGCTCTTTGCTGCCTTCGCTGAAGTCGTGCACCCAGGTGCTCATGCCCCATCATGGCCGTCCGACTGGTGCAGGTGTAAATGGGTCACGTCTGCGGCATGAACCTGAACCTGCTCGACGGTCTCCTCACGGGGATGGGATGTGCAACCTTCACCGCACCCTGCAGCCGGGCGTCGACCGTTGCTGTGTGGTGCTGGAACCTTCGTGATCCCCTGTCGTGATGACGGGCGTGATGTACTCGCACCGAGGGGCGTCAGTCCCACTGCGGGGAGATTGCACATGCTGATCCAGGTACACACCGACCACAACATCGAGTCCGGCGACGAGCTCACGCGGCACGTCGAGGACGAGGTCGAGGGTGCCTTGGAGTCACACCTGGACCGTCTCACCCGCGTCGACGTCCACCTGGGCGATGAGAGCGCCGGACGAAAGACGGGCGCGGACATGCGGTGCATGATCGAGGCGCGCCCCGCCAGTCATGAGCCCGTCGTCGTCACGGCGCACGCGCCCACCGTCGATGAGGCCGTCGGCGACGCGGTCGAGAAGATGCAGCACCTGCTGGGGAGCCTGTTCGGTCGGCTCGATGAACGGCGACCGGGCCACTAGACACCTCGGTCTGTCCACCCAAGGCCCAGATTTATCCGAAATAGCAGTGCATAACCCTTGTGCTCGAACAGGTGTTCGAGTACGATGGAGGTATGAACTCGGAGCCCACCATCGACGTGATGCGCACTACTGCGCAGACGCTTCGGACTGGTGATGTGCGCGAGAAGCTGCGTGCGCTGCAGGCTGTTCAGGACGCGACAGATGCGGCCAAGGCTGTGCTGCTGGCCGAGCTAGAAACCAGTCGGGACTTCGAGCTCGATGGGGCCTCCACGATCAACACGTGGGTCCGCACTCAGCTGAGGCTGAACGCCGGCGCTGCGACCGCTTTGGTCAAGAACGTGGCTGCGCTGCGTGAGCTCCCGTTGGTGGCTGAGGCTGCCGTCACTGGTCGGATCAGCGCCGCGCACGTGCAGGTCTTCCGCTACGGGCTGGTGCACGTCGGTCTGGCCAAGATGCGGGAGTTCGAGGACGTGTTCGTCGAGGTCGCCCTCGCGCATGACCC
>JBBSKV010000005.1:0-16804 GCA_038255955.1 Propionibacteriales bacterium | reverse complement strand
ACCTCCGGAGAGGTGGGCGAGACCTCACGGGTGCCGGACTCCCTCACCGATCCGAGCACCGAGGTCGGCCAGGTCGGCGAGGCCCTCAACCAGCTGCTCGGCCACGTGGAGGCGGCGCTGGGCGCCCGGCACGAGAGCGAGCAGCAGGCCCGCCAGTTCCTCGCTGACGCCTCGCACGAGCTGCGCACCCCGTTGTCGACCATCAAGGGCTACACCGAGCTGGTGCGCCGGGTGCAGATGAGCGACTCCGCCGAGCTCAGCCGGGTGCTCGGCAAGGTCGAGTCCGAGGCCGGTCGCATGACACGTCTGGTCGAGGACATGTTCGTGCTGGCCCGCCTCGACGCCGGCCGGGACCTGCAGCGGTCGTCGGTGGACCTGAGCCGTGTGGTCCGTGACGCTGTGCAGGACGCATCGGTGGTCGATCCGGAACGCACCTGGCTCTGCGATCTGCCCGAGGCGCCGCTGACGATCATGGGCGACGAGCAACGGCTGCACCAGCTGATCATGAATCTGCTGCGCAACGGCACGGGCCACACCCCTGCCGGCACCACGGTGCAGACCCGGTTGACCGCCGACGAGTCGTCGGTGACGTTGACCGTGATCGATGACGGTCCGGGCATCGACGCCGCTCTGGTGCCCACCCTGTTCGACCGGTTCACCCGTGGCGACTCCTCACGCACCCGCGCGTCCGGCGGAGCGGGGCTCGGGACGTCGTTGATCCGGGCCATCGCGCACGCCCATGGTGGCAGCGTGGCGGTCACCAGCGAACCGGGCGACACCCGGTTCACGGTGACGCTGCCGCGTACCAGCTAGCTGGCGCGTTCGGCTCATCGTCGGCGGATCGCGAGGTCCAGTGGTTCGCGAACCCTGAACGTCATACAGTCACACCCAGGTAGCTCATACAGAAAGCAGACCCGATGACCCAGAAGCAGTCGATCCTCGGACGTGTCGCCCAGCTGACGAAGGCCAACATCAACTCCCTCCTCGACAAGGCCGAGGACCCGGAGAAGATGCTCGACCAGCTCGTGCGTGACTACACCAGCTCCATCGCCGACGCCGAGGAGGCCGTCGCCCAGACGATCGGCAACCTGCGGATGGCCGAGGCCGACCACGTCGAGGACGTCCGAGCCGCCCAGGAGTGGGGCACCAAGGCGCTTGCCGCCTCGAAGAAGGCCGACTCGCTGCGCACGTCGGGCCAGAGCACCGAGGCCGACAAGTTCGACTCCCTCGCCAAGATCGCCCTCAGCAAGCAGATCGGCTACGAGAACGAGGCCAAGTCGGCGGCACCGCAGATCGCCTCGCAGAACGAGGTCGTCGAGAAGCTCAAGACCGGTCTGGTCCAGATGAAGGGCAAGCTCGGCGAGCTGCAGTCCAAGCGCGACCAGCTGGTCGCTCGCCAGAAGACCGCCGAGGCCCAGGCCCAGGTCCATCAGGCGGTCAAGTCGATCGACGTGCTCGACCCCACCAGCGAGGTCTCCCGCTTCGAGGACAAGGTGCGGCGCGTCGAGGCCCAGGTCGCCGGCCAGAGCGAGCTGGCCGCGTCCAGCCTCGACTCGCAGTTCGACGAGCTCGAGGCCGACAGCGATGCTGCCGAGATCGAGGCCCGTCTGTCCGAGCTCAAGGGTGCCACGGCACCTGCTGTCGAAGCCCCGTCCGAGCAGTAGGAGACGTTTCATGGCCAAGATCAACCATTCGCTGACCTACACCGGCGCGGACGTCGAGGCGGTCTTCGGACTCATCGCCAACCAGGCGTTCCGTACCGAGTCGGCCGAGCACCAGGGCTCGTCGGACATCGACGTGTCGGTCGATGAGTCCGGTGACGGCGGCGCCACCGTCACCGTCGGGCGCACCCAGGACGCAGCGATGCCGGACTTCGTCAAGAAGCTGACCGGCGACACCGTCAAGGTCAAGCAGACCGAGAAGTGGGGCGCTCCGGCCGCCGACGGCTCGCGGACCGCTGACGTCAAGGTCAGCATCATCGGTCAGCCGGCCGAGATGAACGGCACCGCCACGTTGACGCCCGGGGCCGACGGCACGAAGTTCGACCTCGTGGGCGACGTCAAGGTCTCGATCCCCTTCCTCGGCAAGAAGATCGAGCCCGAGGTCGCCAAGGCGATCATCGCCTCGCTCGACGAAGAGGTCGAGTACGGGATGACCAAACTCTGAACCTCAGCGCGCCTCACGGGCGCGCACCAGCTCGATGACAGCGGCGATCTCCTGCGTGCCGAACCACGCGAGGTCGCCGCTGTCGTCGATGTCGACGTGCAGCGCCTCGACGTCGTCGAGACCCACTGGCCCGTCGGGGTCCGGCACCTCGGCGACGATCACGCAGGCCGCTTCCTCGCCCGCAGCCTCCAACGCTCCGAGCTCGTCCTCCTCGTCGGTGGACACGGCGAGATAACCCTCGCGCTGGATCGTCTCGCCGGCGACGAGCTGGTCCAGCTCAGCGGTCCCAGCAGGCAGGTAGACCCTCATGTCAGCCTCCTCAGGCCCGGGGTGGACGTTGGCGGCCCCGAGGAGCCCGGGTGGTGCGGGACGAGACGGACTCGACCAGCTCGGTCAGCGCGTCCTCGATGCACTGGGCCAGGACGTCGACGTCGGGGATCGCCTCGCGATCCGCGACGATGCCGAAGAACACCTTGCTGCGGTACGACGTGACGCCGATCGAGAGGGCTCGGTGGCCGCTCAGCGGCACGCACGGGTACACCTCGGAGACTGCCTCGCCGGCCATGTAGACCGGATCCTGCGGGCCGGGCACGTTGGTGATCACGATCTGGTGACCACGACCGGCCTCCGCATCGGCCACGCGTGCACCCACGGCATGGAAGGTGGAGGTGGCGAATCCCGGCAGATTGGCCAACGTGTTGGCGGCCACCGCGGATCCGGTCTCGCGGTGGTCCTTCAGCGCGTACGACACCTGGTGCAGGCGGACCACCGGGTTGGTCTCCCCCACCGGGAGCAACAGCAGGTGGCCGCGCACGGTGGAGCCGAGCGACGTGGGGTGACCTTCGTCGGAGGCCACCGACATGGGCACCATCGCTCGAAAGCTGGTCTTGGCCGTGACGGGCTCGGCGCGGGTGAGCATCCAGCCGCGGATGCCGCCGGCGATCGAGGCGAGGATGACGTCGTTGACGGTGCCGCCGTGCTCCTGGCGCACGGCGCGGAACGAGTCGAGGTCGGCAGCCAGGGTGGCGAAGCGACGGTGGCGGGACAGCTCGGTCGAGAGCACCGTGCGCGGAGTGGCTGCGTCGGCGCCGACGAGCGGCATCCGCCGGACCAGCCGCCCCACGTTGTGCTCGGCGACGCGCAGCGCCTCGCCGGGATGCTTCAGGTTGTGCCGGAGAGTGCCGCCCACCAGCCCCGCGGCGCCGGGCTTGGGCCGCGGGACCCAGTCCTCGTGCGGGATGTCCCGCTCGTTCGCCGTCTCCTCGAGCAGCACCTGGGCCAGGTCGATGGTGTGCGAGCCGTCGACCAGCGCCTGGTGCGCCTTGAACAGCAGCGCCAGCCGATTGCCCTGGTAGCCCTCGATCAGGTACAGCTCCCACAAGGCGCGATCCAAGTCGAGCCGCCGGGCGATCAATCGCCCGACCAGCTCGTTCAGGGCATCCTGCCCGCCGGGTCGCGGCAGCGCCGAGCGCCGCACGTGCACCGAGATGTCGAAGTTCTCGTCATCGAGCCACACGGGGGTGCCCAGGGCGCCGGGCACGAATCGCGGGATCTGCCGGTAGCGCGGCACCAGGTCGATGCGCTCGTTGATCACGTGGACCAGCCGGTCGTGGTCGAGCTTGGCGCCCGGTTCCAGGATCGCCAACGAGGCCACCTGACGCGGAACCGTGGGGCTGTCCTGCTGCAGGAACATGGCATCCAGAGGACTCAACCGTTGCATCGCACTCCTTGGTCTGTGCGACGAAGTTATCACCCGGTCACACGCGTGCAGACCGAGCGGCGTGCAGGCTGGAGGCGAAGGCCTCCACCCGCGCCACGAAGGGCGAGGACGGTGACGCCGCACGTGGCGTCCTGCCGGCGAGCGCGGCCGCGTCCCACGTGGCCTGGTCGAACGGCAGGTGCATCTGGGGCGTGATCCCCGTGAGCCGGGCGAGCGTGGTGTCGACCTCCCGCTCGGACCAGCCGAGAGTGCGGCGGGTCATGTTGACCAGCACCCGCGGCGATCGGCCGGCGGCCACCCCGGACAGATCGTGCAGGGCGCGCACGAGTCGGGTGAGACCGAGCGGCTCCGCTCGGCCGACCACGACGATCTCGTCGGCGCGCTCAAGGACGGAGATCGTGGCCTGATGGCGCCCGGTCGTGGCGGCCGTGCCGGCCTCGATGCCGTGCCCGCAGTCGACGACGACCGCCTCCGAGGTCTCGGTCAGCCGGGTCAGGACGAGATCCAGGGCGCTGGGACGGACCTGCGACCACATGTCGGCCCGCGGCAGGCCGCTGAGCAACCGGAGCCCGGGCTCGACGATCTCGGCATGCTGATCACCGTCCTGCACGCGGCCCTGGTTGGCGGCGCGACAGGCCGCGACCAGTCCCGAGACATCACTCAGCACGCCCAGCATCTGGGCCTGCGCTCCCCCGTCGACATCGGCGTCGACCAAGACGGTGTCGGTCCCGTGGGCTGCCAGCGCCGAGGCGACGGCCAGAGCGATCGAGCTGCGGCCGGGTGCGCCGGTCGGGCCCCAGATCGCGATCAGGGGTGCGACCGCCACCGGGACGGCCGGCACGACCGGGTCCAGGTCCACCACCAGATCGAGGTCCTCCACGCCGAAGGAGCGCCCCAGTCCGAGCCGTGCCGCCTGCTCCGGGGTGGCCTCGACCGCGACGACGCGGATGCCGGACCGCGAGAGTCGGTCGAGGACGTCGAGGTCGAGCCCGGGCAGCTCGGCCGAGACCAGCGCCACCGGAGCGAGGTCGGTGCCGATCACGGCCAACAGGTCGGCCAGGTCGACGCAGCGGCGGGTCAGTCGCAGGGCCCGGGAGCGCTCGAGGTGGGCGAGCACCCGCGCCTCCCAGCGGGCGCCGCCGGCGGCGAGGACGACGTCCACTACGACACCCGGACGATCGTGACCCGGCCCGAGGCCACCGTGGTGACGACCTCACCGGTCAGCGACGCGATCGGCACCTCGACCAGCAGCGTGCGGGCCAGCGAACCGCCCAAAGACGATCCGTCCGCATCAGCACCTGAGCGCAGCACCCGCACCGGACCCAGCACACGGGTCGATGGCTTCAGCACCTCGTCGTTGGGTCCGGGACCGATCCACACCTCGACCTGGTCGCCGCGGCGCAGGTCGGCTGGCGCCGCCCCTTCGGTCACCGTGATCGGGAGCTGGCGCACCGCTTCGGTGTCGCGCCGGACCAGCGCGCCGGGATCGAGCAGCGATCCGGCCGAGACGTCACGGTCCCATCGCAGATCGGTCACCGCCGCCGGCAGGTCGTCGTCGACGCGCAGGTACCGATCGGCCGTGGGTCCGTCCAGCCGGACCGGGGTCGAGATCAGGTGATCGGCGCTCAGCGTCTCGCCGGCCCGGACGTCGTCGGCGACCCGCCAGTACGAGGTGGTGTCGTCATTCATCGAGACCAGCCGCGCCCCGAGCACGGTGGCACCCAGCACCAGCAGCACCCCGAGCAGCAGTCGCGGATCAGTCCACGGCCGCACGCGCAGTCGGTCCGCCCGAACGCCCGGCTCCCCGGCCCCCCGCCAGTTCTTCATGCCACGGTTCTACCGCGCCAGCAGCGAGTCGTCCAGCGCCCGCCTCGCTGTCCACAGGTCACTCGGTGCGATCGGCCGGCGTGACACCGCCGCGTGCCAGACTGCTGACATGCCAGAAACACCTCGCTTTCTCACCCTCCCCGATGTCGCCGAGGTGCTGAACGTGACGGTGCGGCAGGCCTATGCGCTGGTGCGGTCAGGGGATCTGCGCGGCATCCAGGTCGGTGGTCGCGGCCAGTGGCGCATCGAGAACAGCGAGCTCGAGGGCTACATCGAGCGCCAGTACGCCCGCACGGACGCCACCCTCACCGAGGAGCAGGACTCACCGACCTGAGGTGGTGACCACGGAGATCGCGGACAGCGTCAGCAGTCTCGACGCGGCATCGCCGGCGATCAACCGCACGAAGTCCGCCCCGACGACGTCGACCAACCCGTCGACCACCCGGCCGTCCTCCAGCACCACACGCACGGGCTCGCTCGCGTCGCGCAGCCGGCGCAGCGCGCGTGACCAACCCATCGCCGCTTCGATGCGGCCCGGCGGATCGGCCCGCCGCTCGGTGCGCAGCACCGACGTCACCGCCCGACACGCGACCAGGTGGTCGACCAGCTCGCCACGCACCCGGATGAGGTGCTCGTTGACGGCGGCCACCTCGCCAGCTACCTGACCGGCTCCCCTGACCTCAAGGACGACTCGTCCGCCCACCAGGTCGCGCCACGAGGTGGCCGCCCAGATCTCGTCGCGCAGATCGGCCGCGAGGCCCTCGGTCTCCGCCTTGTCGATCTCCGTCGCCTCCGCCTCGAGGTCGGCGAACAGCCTGTCCCAGCGCATGCGAGGACGGTATCCCACAGGTGCTGAGTCGAGGTGTTGACAGGTCCACAACGGGTTGCAATGGTATCAAACGTAATCAAACGTCATAAAAAGCATCGGGGGATGCATGAGGCTCACCAGCACCGGACGGCTCGCCGGAGTCATGGCCTTGCTGGTCGGGACCGTCACGGCTCCCGGCGCAGGTGGCGCGCTGTCGCGGGTGGCCGGCGACGACTTCCCGGCCGTCGCCCTGGCTGCGGCCCATCTGGCTGCCCTCGGTCTGTCGTGCTGGACAGTGCTGGTCCTGCTGGCCGGGGCGTCTCGCCTGCCGGTCCCTGGGGTGCCGGCACGGCTGGGCGCCGCGCTGTTCACGACCGCGGTCATCGCCAGCGTGGCCAGTCCCGCCCAGGCTGAGTCAGCGCGCGACCTCGACGGCCTCACGCTCCCCGATCGGCCCACCATCGTCCGCACGGCGGCGCCGCCGACGACGACGGTGACCGTCGCTCCCGGCGACACGTTGTGGACGATCGCCGCCGGCCACCTGCCGCACGGCAGCTCGGCCGCCGACGTCGCCCGCTCCTGCGCTGGCTGGTTCGCCGCCAACCGTCAGGTCATCGGCGCCGACCCCGATCTCATCCACCCCGGCCAGGTCCTCACCCCACCCACTCCCGAACAGGACCCCTCATGAAGACTGCCCACGCGCTCGCTGCCTCCCGCATCGCCCCCGCGTGGGGCACCACCATCGAGGTGGCCGACGCGCAGATCCCGCTGCCCTTTCCCGGCATCGCCCCCGTCCTGCCCGTGCCGGTCGAGCGCGACGACGTCGGACCGTTGCGACACCGGTGCGCCCGGTTCATGCAGGCGCTGGTCGAGGTGCTCTCGGGCGAACGCCCCGTCCGCCAGATGGCGGCGTGGATGGCACCGGACGTCTACACCGAACTGCAACGGCGCCTGCAGATCAGCGCTGCGACCACCGGATCCCGATCCGGCGGTCGCAGCACCGCCCGGCTGGTCAGCGTCCACGTGTCGATGGTGGACGACCAGATCGCCGAGGTCGCGGCCCGCATGGTGCACCGCAATCGCTCCCGAGCGATCGCGGTGCGACGCGAGCCGCAGCCCACCCACCGCGGCGAGATGGTGTGGCGCTGCACCGCCCTGGAGTGGGCGTGAACATCCGCTCGCCAAGGAGGCCGCCTGCGGCCGACTGTGAGGGCGAAGCCCGAGGCGAGCTCAGCACGTGGGGTCGCTGAAGCACTCGACCTCACCACGCCTCCCAGTCGGGCGGCTTCGCCGCAGCGCGGTCACGCTCCGCTGGCGCGCTGAGACGCTCGGGCGCGAAGCGCCCTCGGTCTCAGCGGTTGTTCTTGCGCGACTTGCGCTGCTGCTTGGCCTTCTGGCGCGCCCTGCTCTTGGCATTGGCCTGGCGGCGTGCCTCGATCTCCTCCGGGTCTCCCCCGTCGTCATCGGACACGGCGCGCACCTCGGGCTCGCCGTCCTCGCTGGGAGCCGAGTACGAGAGCTGCTGCTTCTTCTTCTCGCCCCCTAGCCCCTTGGCGAGCAGCTGCGGCTCGGCGCCGACGCCCTCGACCACGTTGGGGTCCGCCGACTCGGTCGAGGCGACCTGCACCTGGACGTCGAGGTTGAACAAGAAGCCCACGGACTCCTCGGCGATGCCCTCCATCATGGCGGTGAAGAGCTCGAAGCCCTCCCGCTGGTACTCGATCAGCGGGTCGCGCTGGCTGTAGGCCCGCAGGCCGATGCCCTCGCGCAGGTAGTCCATCTCGTACAGGTGCTCGCGCCACTTGCGGTCCAGCACGCTCAGCACGACCTTGCGCTCCAGCTCGCGCGTGACGGTGGAGCCGAGCTCTTCCTCGCGGCGGTCGTAGCCGGCGGTCGCATCAGCGGTCAGCACCTCGATCAGGCCGTCGCGCGTCATGTTCTCGCGGCCACCCGCCTCGGCCTCGGCAGCCTCGATGGTCAGCTCCACCGGGTACAGCGTCCGCAGGGCGGTCCACAGCTGGTCGAGGTTCCACCCCTCCGGGAAGCCCTCGGTGGCACCGGAGACGTAGGCGCGGATGACCTCGCCGATCATCTCCTCGACCCACGCGCGCAGGTTGCGGCCCTCGAGCACCTCGCGGCGCTCGGTGTAGATGACCTCACGCTGGCGGCTCATGACGTCGTCGTACTTGAGGATGTTCTTGCGGGTGTCGAAGTTCTGCGCCTCGACCTGCGACTGCGCCGAGGCGATGGCACCGGTGACGCGCTTGTTCTCGATCGGCACGTCGTCGGGGATCTTCATGGTCTGCAGCACCCAGTCGACCCAGTCGGCCTTGAACAGGCGCATCAGGTCGTCCTCGAGCGACAGGTAGAAGCGTGAGACGCCCGGATCGCCCTGCCGGCCAGAACGACCGCGCAGCTGGTTGTCGATGCGGCGCGACTCGTGACGCTCGGTGCCGATGACGGCCAGTCCGCCGGCAGCAGTGACCTCGTCGTGCTCGGCCGCGACCTGCTGGCTCATCTTGCTCTGCGTGTCGCTCCACGCAGCCTCGTAGGCCTCGGAGTCCTCCACCGGGTCCAGGCCTTGGTCGCGCAGCTGCGCATCGGCCAGGAAGTCCACGCTGCCGCCCAGCATGATGTCGGTGCCACGACCAGCCATGTTGGTGGCCACCGTGACGGCGCCCTTGTGGCCTGCCATCGCGACGATGGCCGCCTCACGGTCGTGCTGCTTGGCGTTCAGCACCTCGTGCGGCACCCCGCGCTTGGTGAGCAGCTTCGAGAGCCGCTCGCTCTTCGCGACGCTGGTGGTGCCGACCAGGATGGGCTGCCCGTTGGCGTGCCGGTCGGCGATGTCGTCGACCACGGCGTTGAACTTGGCGTCCTCGGTGCGGTAGACCAGATCCGGCTCGTCCGCGCGGGCGATCGGCCGGTTGGTCGGGATCGGGACGACGCCCAGCTTGTAGATCTTGTCGAACTCCGACGCCTCGGTCAGCGCGGTGCCGGTCATGCCACCGAGCTTGTCGTAGAGCCGGAAGTAGTTCTGCAGCGTGATCGTGGCGAGCGTCTGGTACTCCTCGCGGATGCGCACGCCCTCCTTGGCCTCGATCGCCTGGTGCAGACCCTCGTTGTACCGGCGGCCGTCCAGGATGCGTCCGGTGTGCTCGTCGACGATCAGCACGTCGCCGTCGATGACGACGTAGTCCTTGTCGTTCGCAAACAACTCCTTGGCCTTGATCGCGTTGTTCAAAAAGCTGATCAGGGGGGTGTTGACCGTGTCGTAGAGGTTGTCGATGCCGAGCTGGTCCTCGACGACCGAGATGCCCTCCTCGGTGACGGCGATGGTGCGCTTCTTCTCATCCACGTCGTAGTGCACCTCGGGCGACATGCGGCCGATGATGCGGGCGAACTCGCCGTACCACTTGACCTCGTCCTCGGTGGGTCCGGAGATGATCAGCGGCGTGCGGGCCTCGTCGATGAGGATCGAGTCGACCTCGTCGACGACGGCGTAGTGGTGACCGCGCTGCACGCAGTCGACGATGTCGTCGGCCATGTTGTCGCGCAGGTAGTCAAAGCCGAGCTCGTTGTTCGTGGCATAGGTGATGTCGGCCAGGTAGGCCTCGCGCCGCTCGGCCGGGCTCATGGCCGGCAAGATGATGCCGACCGTCAGGCCGAGGTACTGGTGCACCCGGCCCATCCACTCGGCGTGGTACTTGGCCAGGTAGTCGTTGACCGTGACGATGTGGACACCCTGGCCGCTCAGCGCGTTCAGGTACGCCGGGAGGGTCGAGACCAACGTCTTGCCCTCACCGGTCTTCATCTCGGCGATGTTGCCCAGGTGCAGCGCGGCTCCACCCATGATCTGGACGTCGAAGTGACGCTGGCCGAGCACGCGCCACGCCGCCTCGCGCACCGTGGCGAAGGCCTCGGGCATCAGGTCGTCGACGCCCTCGCCGGCGGCCAGTCGCTCGCGGAACTCCCCGGTCATGCCGCGCAGGTCCTCGTCGGACAGCTCCCGGAAGTCGTCCTCGAGCGTGTTGACCTGCTGGGCCACGGCCTCCAGCTGGCGCAGAACCTTGCCTTCGCCCATGCGAAGGAGCTTGTCGATGACTTTGGGCACGTCGATGACTCCTGAAAAAAATGATTGGCCTGCAGATGGGGGTGGAGCCTCGCCAGTCTAGCGACGGGCCAGAACCCACGTGAGTTCAGCAGACAGGTCGCCCTTCGTGGGCGCCGACACGCTGTCCAGGCCGAGCCAGTCGGCCATCAGGTGCAGCTCGTCGGCCAGCTGCTGCGCAGTGTCCTCGGGCGCATGCGGCTCGGCCCAGGCGCCATGCACGACCAGTCGGCGCCCGGCCCGATCGGCCTTCAGGTCCACCCGGGCCACGATGCGGTCGCCGAGCAGGAAGGGCAGCACGTAGTAGCCGTACACCCGGTCCGGCTCCGGCACGTAGATCTCGATCCGGTAGCGGAAGTCGAACAGCTTCTCGGTGCGCGTGCGCTCGAAGACGAGCGGGTCGAAGGGGCTGAGCAGGGCGCGTGCCCGCACGCGCCGCGGCAGCACCGCATCCTTGTGTCGATAGGCGGGGCGCTTCCAGCCGGCGATGCTCACCGGCTCGAGCGTCCCGTCGGCCACCAGTGACTCCATGGCCCGACGGCCGGGTTCGGGCGCCATCCGGAAGTAGTCGTTGAAGCACTGCACCGTGCCCACCCCGAGCGCCCGGGCCGCGTGCTCGACCAGCAGTCGGTGCGCTGCGTCGTCCTCAAGTGCCGGGCGGGCCAGCACGTCGGCGGGGATCACTCGTTCCGGCAGGTCGTACTCTCGCTCGAACTGCCCGTTGCGGCGGGCCGAGGTGATACGACCGACGTAGAACAGGTACTCCAGCGCCACTTTGGCCTCGGACCAGTTCCAGCCCCAGCTGCTGCGGTCGCGCTCGGTGTCGATCTGGACCTGTCGGGCGGTGACAGGGCCGCGCTCCACGACGTCGCGATACACCCGCTCGACCAGCTCGGGCTGCTCGCGGTTGATGCGGTGCATGCCGCCCCACATGCCGTGCGCGGACGCCATGCGGTGCTGCATCGCCGGCCACAGCTCGACGTCGACCAGCGCCGCGACGTGCGCCCAGTACTCGAACAGCCGGCGTGGTGCTCGGCCCGAGGCACGATGCAAGAGCTCGCGGTCGTAGGCCCCCATCCGCGAGAACAGGGGAAGGTAGTGCGCCCTGGCCAGCACGTTGACCGAGTCGATCTGGAAGAACCCCAGCCGCGAAACTGTCCGGTTCAGGTGGGCGGCGGTGACGGTGCGACCCTGGGCGCCGGGGCGCGGGCGGGTGAATCCCTGCGCGGCCAACGCGATCCTGCGGGCCTGGGTGACGGTGAGCGTCACGGCATGTCGTCGACCAGCTTGCTGCGAACGGCGAACATCGCGGCTTCCATGCGCGACTTCATCTGCAGCTTCTCCAAGATGTTGCGGATGTGGTTCTTGACGGTGTTCTCGCTGATGAACAGCTCTTCGGCGATCTCGCGATTGCTCATGCCCCGGGCCACGTGCCGCAGGACGCCGAGCTCACGGGGCGTGAGGTTGGTCGCCGGCGCAGGGCTCTTGGACATCGTGACGAACTCGTCGAGCAGCTTGGTGGCCATGCTCGGGCTGATCAGCGACTGACCTGAGGCCACCAGCCGCACGGCCTCGGCGACCTGGTCGTACGTGGAGCCGTCCTTGAGCAGATAGCCGGAGGCTCCGCTGCGGATGGACTCGTAGAGATCGGACTCTTCGTCGCTGGCCGTGAGCATGATGATCCCCGTTGTCGGGGCGATCTCCTTGATCGCGGCACAGGTCTCCACGCCGCTGCGGCCCGGCATGCGGACGTCGAGAAGCACGATGTCGAACGGGTTGTCGGCGACGAGCTCAAGGGCCGTGTCGCCGTCATCACACTCCTCGAGCTCAAGGTCGTCATCGGCCCCAAGGACCATCTTGACGCCGCGACGGAAGAGCTCCTGATCATCGACCAGGAGCACTCGGATACTTCCAGAGACTGCAGGCACGCTTTGATCATGCCAGAGTCGGGGGCTCGCGGCCGTCCCCATCGGTCGCGAACCCCTGCGTGTCACTCCGTGACGTCCAGATGGATGACTCCGTAGTCATAGCCCAGGCGCCGGTAGACGACGCTCGGGCGCATGGAGTCCTTCTCGACGAACAGGTAGAAGTCGTGACCGACCAGCTCCATCTCGTAGAGCGCCTGGTCCAGCGTCATCGACTTCGCTTCGTGCGTCTTCTCCCGCACGACGACGGGGCAGTCGCCCTCGGACTCGATGGCGGCGGCGGGCGGCTCGGGCTCGGTCGGGGCACCCTCGCCCTCTCCGAGGTGCGCGACCGGAAGATCTGCTGTCGCCTCGGCGAGCGACTGCGGGCTGTGCTTGCCGTTGTGCGTGCCTCGACGGTCGTTGGTGCGGCGCAGCCGCGACTCAAGCTTGTCGATCGCCGCATCGAGCGCGGAGTGCTGATCGGTGGAGGCCGCCTCGGCGCGCACGGCCGGTCCGGCGGAGCGCAACGTCATCTCGACCCGGGCGGCCTTCTCGTGCTGGCGGGGGTTCTTCTCGTGCGTGACCTCGACCTCGACGCGGTGGATCTTCTGCCGGGCGTCGTACTTGTCGATGCGATGGAGCTTGTCCTGGACATGCTCGCGGAACCGCTCGGAGATCTCGCTGTTGCGACCGTTGACGACAATTTCCATGGGAACTCCCTCAGGGTTGTGTCCGCGTTTGTCACACGCGTGTCATGCCATGAGCCGACGGTAGCGTCGAAGCGCGCGTTGCACCAGTAGTCCGCGACTACGGTGTGGCGGCCACCGTCGCGGCTCCGTGAACGCCCCATCCGCGGATGCCGAGGGCCCGCGTGGCCTCGGTGAGGGTCGACCCTGTGGTGACGATGTCGTCGACGATGACGAGGGGCGCACGGGAGGGCAACCGGCACCGGTCCAGCGCGAACGCGCCGTGCAGGTTACGAGCTCGATCATCGGCTCCGAGCCCGACCTGGTCAGCGGTGCGTCGGGTCCGGTTCAGCACCGGGTGCACCGTCGCTCGCAGGCCGGCGGCGTCAAGGCGCCCGGCGGCGGCTCGCGCCAGGGAGAGCACCAGGTCGTCGCCGCGGCGCCATCGCGCCACCCGCGACGTGGGGACCGGCACCAGGCAGACCTCGTCGTGGTCGACCGCTGCCAGCACGGCCGCGGCCAGGTGGTGGGCCAGCAGATCGGTGAGGGGAAACCGGCCGCGTTCCTTCCAGTCCAGGATCACCCTTCGCAGGACGCCTGCGTGCGGCCCGGCCGACGTGATCTGCAGGTCGTGGGCGGCCGCAGGGACGATGACCGTGCGCGGATCGGGACGGATGGTCCGGGCGCACGCGGCGCACACGGCGAGGGCTGGCACGCCGCAGCCGGGGCAGGCGGCACCCACCAGCAGATCAGCTGCCGCCACGAGGTCGCGCACCACGTCATCGTGCGACAGTTGATGGACTCCTGGGGGGCCGGCCACGCCCCCTGTGGACGATCAGCGGCTGTGGCCCAGGCTGCGGATCGGATCCACGTCGACGCGCTGCCAGTTGCCACTGGACCGCAGGTACCAGAGCCGCCCCTTCGGATCCGTCACGTAGGTCACGGCGCCGGGGCCGGAGCCGACGACCAGCCGTGAGATGTCCCCGGCGGGTAGCAACGAGCCACTGGTGGTGGTGGACCCGTCGGATCCGTCGATCAGCGCGGTCTGCAGCTGGGTGCCCGAGTCGTTTCCCGCCAGGAAGCTGACCCGCACCTCGTCGGACCACACCGCCGAGCGCGGGCCGACGGCACTGCCGTGGATGTCGCGAGGGGTCGACAGGCCGGTGGGCACACCCTTGGCGTCCCGGACGACCCGTCCGACGCGCACCGAGGCGGCATCGCCGGTTCCCACCGTGACGACGTACCGGGCCGCGTCCGGCGAGATGTCCAGAGAGCGAACGTCCAGTCCTGCCAAGGACGAAGCGTCCAGGGTGCTCACGCCCGAGCCGACGACCCGGACCCGGGTGCGGTCGGCGGGCCGGTCGACCAACCAGATCTGCCCGTCCACGTCGCTGACCGGATCGATGAGCTGTCGGCCCTCGACGATGCGTTCGCCACCACCACCGGCCAGCGCCACGATGCGGACCGACGCACGGTCGGGGGCCCGGAGGGCGATCCGCTGATCGGTCATCGCCACGGCAGTGGCTCCGTTGGCGTCCTTGCCCCACTGATTGTCGACCCGCGTGACGTCGGCTCCGTCGATCGCGACGACATGATCGTCGACCAGCCCGTGGGTGAGTCCCTCGTCCTGCGCGACGCCGAACTCGTCCCAGCTGGCGATGGGCTGCTCGGCGCTGCTGCGGGGTCGGACCGGACTGGAACCCACCGAGATGCGGACCCGACTGACCCCGGGGACCTGACGCAACGTCCAGACCACCTGCGTCGAGAGGTGCTCGACGTCAGCGGCCTTGCGCGATCCCGCTGTGAACCCCACGTCGGCCACTCCCCCGTCGACCGGCACCGTCGCGCGCAGGTCGTCCAGGACCGGCACGAAGGTGCGCACCTGCGTCGACGTGTCGCCCCGTGCCAGTGCGGTGATCAGCGCGGCCGCCAGTCCGTCCTCGACCAGCACGTGGACCGGCTGCGGAACCAACCGGCGGGCGGGACGGTCGAAGAAGTACAGGTTGAAGGGTCGGAAGTAGTCATCGAAGAATCGTGCCGTGATCATCAGGCCGGGCTGCGGGTTGGTGATGCGCCACTGCCCGTCGACCTGCTCGAGTCGGTAGTCGACGCCCTGCCGGCCGCGGCCGACCCGGTAGCGCCCCTGGGCGTCGAGGCGACCGGCCTCGGCCGCGTCGACGGACACGCGCGCCGTCGAGCCGGCGTCAGTCCGGGTGCTTCCGTCCTGGGCCGGTGTCGCGAACTGGGCGTCGGAGTAGATCGTGACGCCAGCCTGGCGCTGCCATGAGTCGGCCGCTGCCGGGGTGAGGAAGGCTGCCGCCGTCCGGGTCGAGGAGGGGTAGGCCAGCATGGCGTCCAGATAGCCGCGCACCACCTCCCCGGGCGACGCCCCGTCGGTCGGCAGCGCCGGCGAGTAGCGCACCGTGCTCTGGCCGAAGCCGGAGTCCTCGACCACCTCGGTGACCGGACCGGAGGTCGGAATGGCCGCGCACCCGGCGACCGCCACCACGGCGGCGACCACGACCGCCCACCGCCGGATCAGACGTCGGGCGATCACTGGGCCAGCTCCGAGACGAGAGCCGGTACGGGGCTCTCACCGATGTGCTTGGGGATGGTCAGGATGAACTCGGTGCCCTGGCCCGGGCGTCCCCAGACCTGCAGCGTGCCGCCGTGCAGAGCCGCGTCCTCACGGGCGATCGGCAGGCCGAGCCCCGTCCCGCCCTGCACGCGGGCCGGATCGGCCCGCCAGAAGCGGTCGAAGACTCGGTGGCTCTCATCGCCTTCGAGACCGACGCCGAAGTCGCGCACCGACAACGAGGCGCCGCTGTCGTTCTGCGCCACCGCCACCGACACGGAGGCCGACTTGCTGTACTTGGCGGCGTTGGCCAGCAGGTTGCGCACGATTCGGTCGATGCGGCGCGGGTCGGCCAGCACGGGGGCCGGCGCACCACCGTCGTCGACCATCACCTCGATGCCGGCCCGGCGCAGCATCGGGTCGTCGGTGCAGCTGCGGGCGATCTCGGCCAGGTCGACGGTCTCGAGCTCGAGCTGCGCCGCCCCGGCGTCGAAGCGACTCAGGTCCAGCAGGTCCGACAACAGGGACTCGAACCGGTCGAGCTCGCCCTTGAGCAGCTCGGCGGACCGTGCGGTCTGCGGATCGAAGCCGGTGCGGGCGTCGAACAGCACTTCGCTGGCCATCTGCACGGTGGTCAGCGGCGTGCGCAGCTCATGGGACACATCGGACACGAATCGCTGCTGCAGCCGCGACAGATTCTCGAGGCGCCGGATCTGGCTCTGCAGATTCATGGCCATCTGGTTGAACGAGGTGCTCAGCCGGGCGATGTCGTCCTCGCCGCGCACGTGCATCCGCTGCTCCAAGTTGCCGCTGGCGAATCGCTCGGCGATGCGACGTGCCAGGCGGACAGGGTCGAGCACCTGGCGGGACACCAGCCAGGCCACGCCGCCGACCATCAGCACCATGGCCAGCCCACCGAGCAGCAGGGCGTTGCGCATCAGGGTGAGCGTCGACTGCTGGTCCTGCATCGAGAACAGGTAGAACAACGCGTACGTGTCGCCGGT
>JBBSKV010000004.1:0-17456 GCA_038255955.1 Propionibacteriales bacterium | reverse complement strand
TCGCCGGTCTGGAGCAGCTGACGGACGAGGGCAGGTACGACTGGACCGTCCTCGCCGATCCGGAGGGCGGCGAGTTCTGCGTGTTCGTGTACGACGACCCGCCGTCGGTGCGGCTCAAGGCCGTCGGCGTCGACTCCGCCGATCACCGCGCGATCGCGGCCTGGTGGGCCGGTGTCCTCGGCGGGAGCGTCGTTCCCGACGGCGACTACACCTCGGTGGAGGGATTCCCCGGCTCGACGCTGGAGTCGATCGACTTCGCAGCGGTGCCAGAGCCCAAGACGGTCAAGAATCGCGTCCACTGGGACGTCACCCTCACCGAGGGCTCCAGCGTCGATGATCTCGTCGCGGCCGGCGCGACCCTGCTCCGCGCCCCGCACCAGGACGACGAGATCGACTGGACCGTCATGGCCGACCCCGAGGGCAATGAGTTCTGTGTGTTCCAGAACCCCTGAACGCCGACGTGGTGGAATGATCACGTGCCCCTCGACCTGATGAACACCGATGTCGTGACGCTCACCGCGGCCCTCGTCGACTCGCCGTCCGAGAGCCTCCACGAGCAGGCGCTGGCCGACGACGTCGAAACTGCCCTCTCAGCGATCGACCACCTCACATTGGTGCGCGACGGCAACACCTTGATTGCCCGCACCGATCTGGGGCGCGAGGAGCGGGTGGTCATCGCCGGTCACCTCGACACCGTTCCGGCGAACGGCAATCTGCCGTCGCGGCTCGCCGACGGCATCCTGCACGGCCTCGGCTCGTGCGACATGAAGGGTGGCGTCGCGGTGGCGCTGATCCTGGCCGCCACGATCGCCGATCCGGTCCGCGACGTCACCTACGTGTTCTACGACGCCGAAGAGATCGCCGCCGAGTTCAACGGCCTGGGCCGGATCGCCCGCGAACGCCCCGAGCTGCTCGCCGGTGACTTCGCGATCCTGATGGAACCGTCCAACGCCGGCGTCGAGGCTGGCTGCCAGGGCACCATGCGGGTCGACCTGCGCACGGCGGGGGAGCGCGCGCACTCGGCCCGTTCGTGGATGGGCTCCAACGCGATCCACGCCATGGCGCCCGTGCTGGACATCCTGGCCACCTACACGGCGCGCGAGGTCGAGATCGACGGGCTCGTCTACCGCGAGGGCCTCAACGCAGTCGGCATCAGCGGCGGCGTCTCCGGCAACGTGGTGCCCGACGAAGCGGTCGTCACCATCAACTTCCGCTTCGCTCCCGATCGCAGCGAGGACGACGCGTTCATCCACCTGCAGGAGGTGTTCGAGGGCTTCGGGCTCACCGTCACCGACAGCGCGCCGGGCGCGATGCCCGGCCTCCAGCGGCCGGCGGCAGCCGCCTTCGTCGAGTCCGTCGGCGCCAGGATCGGGCCCAAGTTCGGCTGGACCGACGTGGCGCAGTTCACCGTGCTGGGAATCCCGGCAGTCAACTACGGACCGGGCGATCCCCTGTTCGCGCACAAGGCCGATGAGCACGTGCCGGTGGCCCACCTGCACGCGGTGCTCGAATCCCTCACGACCTGGATGACCCCATGAACCCACAGGCCCCCGAACCGTCCCGCTACCAAGGCCCCGTGCGACTGCGTCGCAGCCGCATCCCGGCCTCCACCGCCGACAAGCGTCTGCTTGACTCCCGTGGTTCGACTGACTGGGTGCACACCGACCCTTGGCGAGTCCTGCGCATCCAGTCCGAGTTCGTCGAGGGCTTCGGGGCGCTCGCCGAGCTCGGTCCGGCGATCAGCATGTTCGGCTCGGCCCGCATCAAGCCCGACGACCCGATGTACGCAGCGGCCAGCCAGATCGCCGAGAAGCTGTGCGAGGCCGGCTACGCGGTCATCACCGGTGGCGGACCCGGTGCCATGGAGGCCGCCAACCGCGGCGCCTGCGAGTTCGGTGGCGTCTCGGTGGGACTGGGCATCGAGCTGCCGCACGAGCAGGGCATGAACGAGTGGGTCGACCTCGGCATCAACTTTCGGTACTTCTTCGTGCGCAAGACGATGTTCGTCAAGTACTCGCAGGGGTACATCGTGCTGCCGGGCGGCTTCGGCACGATGGACGAGCTGTTCGAGGCGCTGACCCTGGCCCAGACCGGCAAGGTCACGTCGTTCCCGATCGTGCTCTTCGGCAGTGCGTACTGGGGCGGCCTGATCGACTGGTTGCGCGAATCGATGGCAGCCGACGGAAAGATCGGCCCGAACGACATCGACATGCTGCACGTGACCGATGACGTCGACGATGCGGTGGCCCACGTCGTGGCCAAGGACGACTAGGAACCTGCCGTGCGCTGTCCGTGGGGCGAGGATCCGGCGATGATCGAGTACCACGATCACGAGTGGGGCCGCGAGGTCCGTGGTGAGGCGGCGTTGTTCGAGCGGATGTGCCTGGAGGCCTTCCAGTCCGGGCTGTCGTGGCTGATCATCCTGCGCAAGCGGGAGCGCTTCCGCGAGGTGTTCGCGCAGTTCGATCCGCCCACGGTGGCGGCCTTCGACGACCAGGACGTCGAACGTCTGCTGACGGACGCGGGCATCGTGCGGAACCGGTTGAAGATCATGGCGGCCGTCGCCAACGCGAGGGCGGTGCTGGACCTGGACGGCGGCCTCAGCGAACTGCTGTGGTCGTTCGCGCCAGCGCCGGGACCCGCGCCGGAGCGCCCGGCCGACGTGCCGGCCATCACGCCCGAGTCCACCGCGATGGCGCGAGAGCTCAAGAGTCGGGGTTTCAGGTTCGTCGGGCCCACCACGGCGTACGCGCTGATGCAGGCCACCGGAATGGTCAACGACCACCTGGCTGGGTGTGTGGCGCGCGAACCCTGAACCCACACTTCACATCGGTGACGTCGGCGTCGGCGTGGCGTGTCGCCACCACGGGTCACGCTCTTTAACATCAGCAACATGGCCCCCTCCCGTCGCAGATCCCGGTCGCCCAAGCTGGTGGCAGCGACCGCGCTCCTCACCCTGGCCGCAGTCGTCGCTTCTGCGGCGCTGATGACCTCCACCGTCCCTGCGCTGGCTGGCGCCACTGTCCTGACCGTCGTGGCCGGTGTGGCGGCGGCAGTGTTGATGTTCGCGGAGATCGTGGTGATCCGTCGCATGTGGGCCTTCGACCGGGCCCAGGTGGCCAACGGCTACCGCACCGACTCGTTGCGCCGGCACGAGACGCACATGACCTTCGTGCAGGGCATGGGCTCCCGCCTGGCCTGGAGTGAGAACCAGATGGGCCTCATGCAGGACGCGCTCCTGACCTCCGAGATCGAGATCGCGCTGGCGCGCGAGAAGCTGTCGGCCGAGAAGGCACGCGTGACGGCCTTGCAGGACGACGCCACGGCAGCCGCCTCCGATCTGGCTTCTGCCCGTGCCGATCTGCTGGCCGCACAGGACGCACTGGCCGCCAGCGAGTCGGCCGGCGTGGCTGCTCGGGCCGAGATCATCGCCTGGCAGGAAGCCGCGGAGAGCACGACCGAACAGATCCAGCAGCGCCGCCTCGCCTGACCGCTCGATCCCGCAGACGCCATCCGGCCACGCGCCTCGTGGCGTCGTAAGGGATAATGGTCGACGACACTCCACCGACCACGTGGGGGTGCAGAGAGAGGGGAAACATGGCCGCCATGAAGCCACGGACCGGAGACGGACCGATGGAGGTCACCAAGGAAGGTCGCTGCATCGTCATGCGAGTCCCCCTCGAGGGCGGTGGGCGACTCGTCGTGGAGCTGAACAAGGAAGAAGCTTCGTCGCTCGGCGACGCGCTCAAAGAGGTCTGATGTTCGGCCTGACCGTGCGATGGTCGCTGGCTGACGCGCCCAAGGGCACCCTCAAGGCCCTGCGCACCTATGTGGAGGACGAGTCCTTCCAGAAGTTCGCAGGCCTTGAAGGTCTTCGGTTCAAGACGTGGCGTGCGGTCAAGCATCACTGGTTCGAGGGCACCTACGTGTTCGTCAGTGACGAGGCGCGCCAGGCGTTCCAGGACGACTTCGAGCAGCTGGCCGCGACGTCTGCGGGATCCAAGATCATCGGATCTGCTCCGGTGACGATCGAGCCCTGCGAGATCATCGGGGTCGTGCGCGGCCCCGCCGGTTTCCGGTCAGCGGCCAACTTCGAGCGCACCCGCCCCGACGACGACTGAGCCGAGGCCGCTTGCGGCCGAGCGCGAAGGAGCGCCAGCGCAGCGTGACCGCGCCGCGGCGAAGCCGCCCCTCTGGGAGGCGTGGTGACGGCGAGTGCTCGCGCAGGCGCACGCCTGCGGGCGCCTCGGCCTCGTTCCTCGGCCTCACGGTCGCTTCGCTCCCTGGCGAGCGGTGGCTGCCGCCCGGGTCAGCCGGTGCGCTGGACCGCGAGCAGTCCGTCGCCGACCGGCAGGAGCACGGCCCGCAGATCGTCATCGCGCGTGACCTGCCCGATGACCTCGCGGATCGCCACCGTCTCGGGATCCCGGTGCGACGGATCGGCGACCCGGTCGTGCCACAGGGCATTGTCGAACACGATGACGCCGCCGGGGCGCACCAGTCGGATGGCCTGCTCGAGGTACTCGCCGTACTCGACCTTCTCGCCGTCGAGGAAGGCCATGTCGTAGCCGGAGTCGGTCATGCGTGGCATGACGTCCAGACCTGCACCGGCGATCAGCCGGAAGCGCTGCGGCCGGAAGCCGGCCGACGCGAACATCTCGCGGGCGTGACGCTGGTGCTCGGCCTCGAGGTCGACCGAGGTGAGCACGCCATCGGGCAGCATGCCCCGCAGCAGCCACAGGCCCGAGACGCCCGTACCGGTGCCGATCTCGACGATCGAGCGGGCGCTGAGGGCGCCGGCCAGGAACGACAACGTGGCGCCGCCAGCTGCGCTGATGGGGGTGACCCCGACGTCAGCGGCGCGCTGACGAGCTGCCGCGAGGTGATCGTCCTCGTGGGCGAACTCCTCGACGTAGGCCAAGCTCTCGGCGGTGGTGATGATCGGCTCCTCGAAAAGTGTGTGGGCGCTCAGGATATCGGTGCGCTCGACGATGTCGGGGAACCGTCAGCGTGTTCTGGGCGTTCTCTCAGGAGACAGGTCGACGATGAACCCATGAAGGCTGACGTGAACGTGCCACCTGCAGGCGAACCAGACGTGCAGAACTGGCACGCCCTCGTCGAGGAGCACTCACCCCGCGTGTACCGCCTCGCGTACCGGCTGACCGGCAACCGTCACGATGCCGAGGACCTGACCCAGGACGTCTTCGTGCGGGTGTTCCGCTCGTTGGACCGCTACGAGCCGGGCAACTTCCCCGGCTGGTTGCACCGCATCACGACCAACTTGTTCCTGGACCGGGTGCGGCGCTCCTCGCGGGTGCGCATGGACCGCTTCGGCGAGGGTGGCGAGGATCGGATCACCAGCACCGAGATCGAGCCCGAGATCGCGGTGCACGATGCGAACTTCGATCCCGACATCGAGGCCGCCCTCTCGCTGCTGTCCGAGAACTTCCGGGTCGCCGTGGTGCTGTGCGACGTCGAGGGACTGTCCTACGAGGAGATCGCCGACGTGCTCGGCCTCAAGATCGGCACGGTGCGTTCGCGCATCCACCGTGGTCGCACCCAGCTGCGCGAGGCACTGGCCCACCGTGCGCCCAGTCGCGGCCGCACCCGTTTCATCGGGCCGATCGGGGCCTGATGGCGCACCTGGGATCGGACGTCGCAGCATTCGTGGACGGGCAGCTGTCGCCCGCCGCGATGCGCGACGCCGACGCCCACCTGCAGCGCTGCGACGGCTGCGACCGTGCCGTGCGCCAGCAGCGCCTGCTCAAGTCGCGCATGGGCACCGTCTCCTCGCCCGAGCTGCCGGCCACGCTGTTCTCCGCCTTGACCGATTTGGCAGCAGCCGCCGCGCCGCCGCAGGAGACGTGGTGGGATCGGGTGCGACGGTCCGTTCCGGCCCGAGCCGGCCTGGTGCTGGTGGGCGCATCGATGACGGTCGCTGCCATCGCCTATGCCGTCGGAGGGAGCACCCCCGCGGTCGGCGATCGAGTGTCCCCGCCGTTCGACCAGTACGCGGCGGACTTCTTCGGAGCCACCTCCCGCGTCGCCTCGGCGTCGGTGAGCCAGGACACCGTCGACGAGCTCACCCGCGACGGGTGGCCCTGCCGCCCGAACCTGGCAGGAGACCTGCAGCGGACCCACGCCGGGTACATGCACGGCGACGACACCATCGCCCTGAGCTACACCAACGGCACGACCCGGATGAGGCTTTACGAGCAGACCGGATGGCTGGACCCCGCCTCCCTCGACGGCTTCAGCCGGGCCGGCTGGGGCACCGCTTCGGTCTGGATCCGGCCCGGAGACCCGACCCTGGTCAGCTGGGACGAGGGCGGTGTCGTGTTCACGATGGTCACCGATGCCGACCCCGGCCGCATCCGTGAGGCCGTCGCCGAGCTGCCGACCCGCGACGGACCGGCCGGGCACCTCACCCGGGTCGACCACGGCCTGGACCGCATGACCGCCTGGATCTCCGCCGCCTGATTCCCCGAATTTTGCTACCCATCGGACCGAATCAGGCGACGTTTCGGTTCGACGGGTAGCAAAATTCGGGGCGCCGGATCCCCTACGTCGCCTCGGTGTCGAACGGCGGCTTCTCGCCGGGCCGCAGGATGCGGGTCTCCTTGACCGGCGACGGCTTCGTGGAGGCCGCGGAGTCGTCGAACATGCTGCGGCGCACGACCTCGCGCGGGTCGAGATCGCGCAGGTTCAGATCCTTGAGATCGTGGCCGATCTCTCGACCGAAGTCGTCCTTGGCGTTGTCGGCCATGCGGCGCAGCGTGCGCACGAAGCCGCCGGCCTGACGGGCGAGGTCCGGCAGCTTGTCGGGGCCGAACACGAGCAACGCCACCACGATGATGACGCCGATCTCGGCAGGCCCCATGCCGAACACGGGTCGCCTACAGCCGACCGACGGGGGCGAGTCCCAGCTGCATGCCGGCCAGTCCGCGCGTCCGACCGCCCAGCTGCTCGGCGACGGCAAGCAGCACCTGCGCCGAAGGGGAGTCCGGGTCGCTCTCGACGATCGGTTCGCCGCTGTCTCCACCGGCTCGGACCTGCTCCTCCAGCGGAACCTGGCCCAGCATCGGGATGTCGTAGCCGAGTCGCTGGCTCAACGTGCTCGCGACCTGCGCGGCGCCTCCGGAACCGAAGACCTCCATGCGGTCCCCGTTCGGCAGCTGCAGGTAGGACATGTTCTCGATGACACCGACGACGCGCTGGTGCATCATCGAGGCCATCGTGCCGGCGCGCTCGGCCACCTGGGCGGCCGCGGCCTGCGGGGTGGTGACGACGATGACCTCGGCATTGGGCAGGTGCTGGCCCAGGCTGATGGCCATGTCGCCGGTGCCGGGCGGCAGGTCGAGCAGCAGCGCGTCCAGATCGCCCCAGTAGACGTCGCTGAGCATCTGCACGAGGGCGCGGTCGAGCATCGGGCCGCGCCAGGCGACGACCTGGTCGCGCTTCGGCTTGAGCATCCCGATGCTGATCACCTTGAGCTCGGCGCCGGAGGCCAACGTGACCGGCACCGGCATGATCAGGTCCTCGACCTGCGTGGGGCGCTGATCGCCCACACCCAGCATGTCGGGGATCGAGTGGCCGTAGATGTCGGCGTCGAGCACGCCGACCTTCAGGCCGCGCTGGGCCATGGCGACAGCGAGGTTGACCGTGACCGTCGACTTGCCGACACCACCCTTGCCCGACGCGATGGCGTAGACCTTGGTCAGCGAGTCGGCCTGGGCGAAGGGGATGTCGCGCTGCGCCTGCCCACCGCGCAGCATCTCCTGCATGCCCTTGCGCTGGTCGTCGGTCATGACCCCCATGTCGACGCGAACCGCGTGGGCCGGGGCCACGGTGGCGACGGCTGCGGTGACGTCGCGGGTCAGTGTCTCCTTGAGCGGGCAGCCGGAGATCGTGAGCAGGATGCGCACGACGATCTCGGTGTCCTCGATCGTGATCGTGTCGACCATCCCGAGCTCGGTGATAGGTCGCTTGATCTCGGGGTCGTTGACGCCCGCGAGCGCCTCGCGGATCTGGTCCTCAGTCACGGCAGCCATGGGTCCCATCGTACGGGGGAGCACGTGGTCGGCTCAGTCCGCGTCGGACTCCTCGGGCTTGTCCTCCAGCGACTCGACCAGGTTGCGCAGCTCTGAGCGGAGGAAGTCGCGGGTGGCGACCTCTCCGAGGCCGAGTCGCAGGCTCGCGACCTCGCGGGCGAGGAACTCCATGTCGGCGTGCGACTGGGCCGTGGCCTCGCGTTCCTGCTCGCGGGTGACGCGGTCGCGTCCCTCCTGCCGGTTCTGCGCCAGCAGGATCAGCGGGGCCGCGTACGACGCCTGCAGCGACAGGATCAGGGTCAGGAAGATGAACGGGTACTCGTCCCACCGAGCACGGTCCGGACCGACCGGCACGTTCCACAGCAGCCACACCACGATGAGTGCGGTCATGTACCCGAGGAAGTGCGCCGTTCCCATGAAGCGTGCGAACGTCTCGGCGAACCGGCCGAAGCGCTCGGGGTCCGCCTCGCGTCGTGGCCGGCGGATGCGACGCACGTCGCGCGGCTGGTCGAGTCGGCGCAGCTCCTCGCGCCGCCGGTCAGCCATGGCTCACCGCCCGATGCTCGTCGGGGTTGCGGTCGCGCCAGCCGTCGGGCAGCAGGTGATCGAGCACGTCGTCGATCGTCACGGCCCCGAGCAGGTGCGCATTCTCGTCCACGACCGGCAGCGCCACCATGTCGTAGGTGGCCAGCAGGTTGGCGACGTGCTCCAGCGACGCCTCGGGCCGGGGCCAGCCGATGTCGTTGTCGACGATCGCGCCGACCTGGGTCGACGGCGGCTCGCGCAGCAGCGCCTGGAAGTGGACCACACCCAGAAAGCGGCCCGTCGGCGTCTCCAGGGGTGGGCGGCACACGTAGACCATGGTGGCCAGCGCCGGGCTGATCTCGGGCTCGCGAACTCGAGCGAGTGCCTCGGCGATCGTCGTGTCGGGCGCCAGCACGATCGGCTCCGTGGTCATCATGCCGCCGGCGGTGCGCTCCTCGTAGGTCAGCAGACGGCGCACGTCGTCGGCGTCGTCGGGCTCCATCAGCGCCAGCAGCTGCTCGGCCGTCGCTGGGGGCAGCTCGCCGAGCAGGTCGGCCGCGTCATCGGGGTTCATCTCGGTGAGCACGTCCGCGGCGCGGTCCGGGTCGAGCACGCCGAGGATCTCGACCTGCTCCTTCTCGGGCAGCTCCTCGAGCACCTCGGCCAGGCGCTCGACGCCCAGCTCGATCACGACCTCCATGCGGCGCTTGACCGGCAGCTCGCGCAGGGCGTTGGCGACGTCGGCGGCGCGCATCTCGTCCATCGTGGCCAGCAGGTGGGTGGCGCCCTGTCCGGTCTCCTCGCTGGCCAGACCGGTGACCTCGTCCCACTCGAGCACCTGCTGGGGTCCGCGACGGCCGAATCGCTTGCCGGCGGCCTGCACCGCGACATCGCTGATGTGCCAGTCGCGACGGGGATTCTGCTCCATGGCGAGGTCGTACACCGTCGAGGACGTGCCGTCGGGCGTGGTGACGGTGCGGTCGAACAGCTGATGGACCGCGAGCGTCTCGGTGCGACGTTGCTCGAAGCGGCGCACGTTGAGGACGCCGGTCGTGATGACCTGGCCGGAGTCCAGCGACGTGACCCGGGTCATCGGCAGGAACACCCGACGTCGGCCGAGCACCTCGATGACCAGACCCAGCACGCGCGGTCGGTGTCGATCTGATCGGACCGCCACCACGACGTCCCGCAGCTTGCCCACCTGATCACCGGCAGGGTCGAACACCTCGTGCCCGACGATGCGGGACAGGAAGATCCGACTGGGGGTTGCGCTCACGGCCCGACTCTATCGGGACCGCTGGCTGGCGACCGGTCTGGCGGCGTCGACATGCGGACTCGGCGAACTGCACTTACCTTGAGACTCCCGTCACATCTCGGAGGAATTGTCGTGTCTCTCGACCTACTTGAACGCGAGCGCACCATTGCGCCAGCTGGATTCAATCGTTGGCTCATCCCACCCGCAGCGCTCGCCGTGCACCTGAGCATCGGCCAGGTGTATGCGACCAGCGTGTACAAGGCCTCGCTCGTGCAGCGCTTCGACGCCTCGCTCACCTCGGTCGGCATCATCTTCTCCCTGGCCATCGTGATGCTGGGCATCTCCGCGGCCGTGTTCGGCACCTGGGTCGACTCCGGCGGACCTCGGCGTGCCATGTTCACCGCTGCCCTGTTCTGGGCGGGCGGGTTCATGGTCGGCGCGCTCGGCATCGCGACCAGCCAGCTGTGGCTGGTGTATCTCGGCTACGGCGTCATCGGCGGCATCGGCCTGGGCATCGGCTACATCTCGCCGGTCTCGACCCTGATCAAGTGGTTCCCGGACCGCCCGGGTCTGGCGACAGGAATGGCGATCATGGGCTTCGGTGGTGGCGCGGCGCTGGCCAGCCCACTGTCCTCGAAGCTGCTGAAGATCTTCGACGGCAGCTATGACACGGCCACCGGCATCGCCTCGGGGCCCGCCGTCGCGAAGCTGTTCGTCTCGCTCGGACTCATCTACCTGGTCCTGATGCTGTTCGGCGCCTGGCTGATTAAGGTGCCGGCCGACGACTGGAAGCCCGAGGGCTTCGATCCGTCCACGGTGCGCAGCAAGTCGCTGGTGACGACCAACCACGTGTCCGCCAACAACGCCATCCGCACGCCGCAGTTCTGGCTGTTGTGGGTCGTGCTGTTCTGCAACGTGACGGCCGGCATCGGCATCCTGGAGCAGGCGGCGCCGATGATCCAGGACTTCTTCCGCGAGGGCTCGACCTCCACCGTCGCCGCAGCCGGAGCGGGCGGCTTCGTGGGACTGCTGTCGCTGTTCAACCTCGCTGGTCGTTTCGGCTGGTCATCCGCTTCCGACGCGATCGGCCGCAAGAACATCTACGTGATGTACCTCGGCGTCGGCATCATCCTCTACACGCTGCTGGCCTTCCAAGGCTCCTCGTCGACCACGCTGTTCGCTCTGCTGGCCGGCGTCATCATCAGCTTCTACGGTGGTGGATTCGCCACGGCCCCGGCGTACCTGCGTGATCTGTTCGGCACGTTCCAGGTGGGCGCCATCCACGGGCGGCTGCTGACCGCCTGGGCCGCAGCCGGCGTCGTTGGACCGTTGATCGTCAACCGGATCCTGGATGCCCAGGGCGAGCCCGGCGCGTTGGTGGCTGCCGACTACCGTCCGGCGCTGCTGACGATGGTCGGCATCCTGGCCGTCGGCTTCGTCGCCAACCTGGCCATCCGCCCGGTCAACGAGAAGTTCAACGAGTCCGACGAGTCGTTGCAGGCTGACTCGGGAACCGGCACGACCAAGGTCTCGACCAAGGTCGACAAGCCGCTGTCCCCGCTGCTCGTGCTGGCCTGGATCGTTGTCGCGATCCCGCTGGTCTACGGCATCTTCGAGACCGCCGTGAAGGCCGCCAACCTGTTCTGACCTGGTGACGCGAGGACCCTGTGACACGAGGTCCTCGCGACACAGGGTCCTCGCGACGCTAGGAGAGGTGGGTCGGTTGCGGGCGGGCCTTGTGGCCCTCGTCCGCCCCGGCGCCGCGCTGCTGGCCGAGCTGGTCGAACGAGCCGCTGCGGTGGGCTCCGCGCTCGGCCGGCGCCAGGGACACGATGACCGACTTGGACGTCGGACAGTTGCTGGATTCGGCCGTGGAGTCCAGCGGCACCAGCGGGTTGGTCTCGGGGTAGTAGGCGGCGGCGGTCCCGCGCGGCGTGCGGTACGCGACGATGCGGAACTGCGGCGCGACCCTGTCGATGTCGTCGTCGTCCCACCGGGTCGAGAGGTCGACCATGTCGCCATCGCTGAAGCCGAGCGCCGTGATGTCGTCGGGGTTCATGAACACGACGCGCCGGCCGCCCTCGATGCCGCGATAGCGGTCGCTGAGGCCGTAGATGGTGGTGTTGAACTGGTCGTGGCTGCGCATGGTCTGCAGCAGCAGGTGGCCTTCGGGCACCTCGAGCACGTTGATGGGTGAGACGACGAACTCGGCGAGGCCGGACTCGGTCTCGAAGGTGCGGGTGTCGCGGGGCGGGTGGGGGAGCACGAACCCGCCGGGCCGGTCGACCTTCGCGGTGTAGTTCTCGCAACCGGCGACGACCCGTGAGATGTGGTCGCGGATGACGTTGTAGTCCTCGCGCATGGCCGACCAGGCAATGCCGTGACGGTCGCCCAGGGTCGCCTCGGCGATGCCTGTGACGATGGCCGTCTCGGATCGCAGGTGCTCGCTGGCGGGCTCGAGCACGCCGCGCGAGGCGTGCACGGCGCACACCGAGTCCTCCACGGTGATGAACTGCTCCTTGCCGCCCCGGACGTCCTTCTCCGTGCGACCGAGGGTCGGCAGGATCAGTGCCGTCTCTCCGCACACCAGGTGCGACCGGTTGAGCTTGGTGGAGATCTGCACCGTCAGTCGGGTGTTGAGCAGCGCAGCAGCGGTGACCGGGGTGTCGGGGGCGGCCTGGACGAAGTTTCCGCCCAGGCCGATGAAGACGTGGGCCTCGCCGTCGCGCATGGCCCGGACGGCGTTGACCGTGTCGAGGCCGTCCTCGCGGGGCGGGTCGAACCCGAACTCGGCCTGCAGGGAGTCCAGGAACTTCTGCGGCGGACGCTCCCAGATGCCCATGGTGCGATCGCCCTGGACGTTGGAGTGGCCGCGGATCGGGAACAGGCCGGCGCCGGGCTTGCCGATGTCGCCACGGGCGAAGGCGACGTTGCAGACCTCCTTGATCGTGGCAACGGCGTTGCGGTGCTGGGTCAGACCCATCGCCCAGCAGTAGACCGTCTTGTCGGAGTCCCGAATCATCTCGGCGGCCTGGGTGATCTGGGCCCGGTCCAGACCGGTGGCGCGCTCGACCGTGTCCCAGTCGACCGATGCGACGTGCTGGGCCCACTGCTCGAATCCGGTGCTGTGCCGGGCGATGAAGTCGTGGTCCAGGGCGTCCCACTCCACCAGCAGCGACCCGATCGCCTGGAACAGGGCAAGGTCGCCGTTGAGGCGGATGGGCAGGTGCAGATCGGCGATCTCGGTGCCCTTGCCGACGATGCCGCGCGGCACCTGGGGGTTGCGGAAGTTGTGCAGTCCTGCTTCTCGCAGCGGGTTGACCGCGATGATCCGAGCACCACGACGCTTGGCGATCTCGAGGGCGGACAACATGCGGGGGTGGTTGGTGCCGGGATTCTGGCCGGCGATGAGGATCAGGTCCGCCTCGTACACGTCGTTCATCGTGACCGACGCCTTGCCGATGCCGATCGACTCCTGCAGCGCGATGCTGGTCGACTCATGACACATGTTCGAGCAGTCCGGCATGTTGTTGGTGCCGAGGGCGCGGGCGAACAGCTGGTAGGCGAACGCCGCCTCGTTGGATGCACGGCCCGACGTGTAGAAGATCGCCTCGTCGGGGGAGTCCAGGCCGTTGATCTCGTCGGCGACCAGGGTCAGCGCGTCGTCCCAGGAGATCGGCTCGTAGTGCGTGCCGTGGGGGCGCTTGACCATGGGGTGCGTGATGCGGCCCTGCTGCCCCAGCCAGTACTCGTCGTGGGCGTCGAGCTCGGCGATGCTGTGCTCGGCGAAGAAGGCCGGGGTCGCCCGGTCTCGGGTCGCCTCCTCGGCCACAGCCTTGGCGCCGTTCTCGCAGAACTCGGCGGCGTGCCGGTTCTCGGGGTCCGGGTCGGGCCACGCACAGCTCATGCAGTCGAAGCCGTCGGCCTGGTTGAGCTTTCGCAGCGTCTTCGCGGTGCGCCGAAGCCCCATGTGGGCGACGGACCGCTGCAGGGCGACGCGGACGCCGGTCACCCCGGCGGCGGCCGTCTTGGCCTCGTGCACCTCGAGGTCGTCCTCGTCGATGGAGTCTCGGTCGTTGTTCGGCTCACGCATGTGGTGCCCCCTTCTCGAACAGTCTGACCGACCAGCCCGGGGGCCGCAGGTCGAGGTCAGACCGGGACGGCCTCGGGGGTGGTCGTCGCGGGCTCCCGCACCGAGCCTGCGGGTGCCGTGACCCGATGCTGGTGCCCCGCGAGGTGGCGCACGAACGTGCCGATCTCTTCGATGGCGGCGCGAGCCTCGGGCACCCACGACGCTGCCGCCTGGAACACGTGCACCTGGCGGTCCCACACCTGCAGGTCGCAGGGCACGCCGGCGGACGTGAGGCGATTGGCCATCAGCTCGGCGTCGGCCATCAGCACCTCGCGAGAGCCGATGTGGATCAGCGTGGGAGGCATGTCGGCCAGCGGCATGTCGACCGGACAGGTGCGCTGACCGGCGACGCCGCGACGGGTGTCGTGTCGTTGGGCGACCTTCCCGAGCCGCGAGATCGCCTGCAGCGGGAAGGTCTGACAGCGGTGGGCGTTGGGGTGCGCGCGCTTGCGGGTGTCGTCGAAGTCCAGCAGCGGGGAGATGGCCACGATGCCGGCAGGACGCCCCCAGCCCTGGTCCATGACGGCCCGCGCCACGCTGAAGGCGAGGTAGCCACCGGCGGAGTCGCCGGCGATGGTGATCTGGTCGGAGCGGTAGCCCTGCTCGATCAGCCAGGCGAAGGCGTCGACTCCATCGCGGATGGACGTGAGGATGGGCGCGTTGGGCATCTGCCGGTAGCCGACGTTGAGCACGGGCTGCTTGGAGGAGAACGAGATGCGTGAGACCAGCCGGCGGTGCGTGTTCAACCCGCAGGTCATGAAGGCGCCGCCGTGGAAGTACAAGATGGCGCCGGAGTCCGTGGACTCGTCGACACCCTTGGCGCGCAACCACTCCGCCGAGCAGTCGGTGAGGTGGATCGTGCGCCACCTGGTGCCCTCGTGGACGGGCAGCAGCCTGGCGACGGCGTCGACCAGGTTGGGGGGAGCGATCTCGAACGGCAGTCGGGCCCAGGCCCCGATCATGGGGCGCACGGTGTGGCGCATGCCCAGACCGAGCAGACGTGACTGCACACTGGCGCCCGGCATGAAGCGCGGTTCGGCCGCCACCGTGAGATGCGAGACCATGATGAATTTCCCTCTCGGTCAGGACACGTGTCGTCGGTACACCTAGAGTGACTTGCGCCACACAGCCCGGTCAGCGTACTGGCTGGTGATCGCTTTCGCCGGGACATGCCAGACAAAGGAAGTGCACATGCCGTTCATGCCGCCGACCGACTCGATGTTCCTCATCGCCGAGTCGCGGGAGCACCCGATGCACGTCGGGGGGCTGCAGCTGTTCGTCCCGCCCGAGGATTCCGGGCCGGACTTCGCCCGCGAGATGGTCGCCGCGATGCGGCAGAGCGACGACGTGTCGCCGCTGTTTCGCCGGCATCCGGCGCAGCCGGTCGGATCGTTGGGCAACACGTGGTGGGCCACCGACGACGTGGTCGACTACGACTACCACGTGCGGCACTCGGCCGTCCCGCGTCCGGGGCGCATCCGCGACCTGCTGCACCTGACCTCGCGCTGGCACGGATCGCTGCTGGACCGGCACCGCCCGCTGTGGGAGTGCCACGTGGTGGAAGGGCTGGCGGACGGGCGCGTCGCGGTCTACAGCAAGATCCACCACTCCATGGTCGACGGCGTCGCCGCCATCAAGCTGATGCAGCGCGCCCTCAGCGAAGATCCGGAGGCGCGCGACTGCATGCCGCCATGGCTGCTGCCACCGCGTGAACGCAGCGGCGAGGCCGCGCAGAGCATCGACCCGTGGGGCCTGGTGCGGGCAGGTGCCGACGTCGTGGGGGAGCTCGCAGGGCTCGTGCCGGCCGGCTTCAAGATCGCCCGTCAGGTGGTGCGCGACAACGACATCACCCTGCCGCGCGCTCCGAAGACGATCCTGAACGGACCGGTCGGCGGCGCCCGGCGCTTCGCGGCCCAGTCGTGGGAGATCGCCCGCATCCAGCAGGTTGCGAAGTCGTCGGCCACCACGGTGAACGACGTGGTGCTCGCGATGGTCTCGGGGGCATTGCGCGCCTACCTGCTGGAGCAGAACGCGCTGCCCGACGAGCCGATGACGGCGATGGTGCCGATCTCGCTGGCCCTGCGCGGCGACTCCGCCGGCAAGGACGGCGGCAACCAGGTGGGCGCGATCGTCGTCAACCTGGCAACCGATCGAGCGAACGGGTCCACCCGACTCGAGGAGATCTCCTACTCGGCCAAGCAGGCGAAGAAGATCCTGGGCGATCTGACCCCGACGCAGATCTTGGCTCTGTCGGCCATCCAGATGGCCCCACTGGTGATGACGCCCGTCCCCGGGTTCGTGCGGTACGCGCACCCGCCGTTCAACGTGATCGTCTCGAACGTGCCCGGCCCGACCGAGGAGATGTACTTCAACGGCGCCCGGCTCGACGGCATGTACCCCGTCTCGATCGTGATGGACGGCCAGGCGCTGAACATCACGCTCACCAGCCGCAAGGGCCATCTCGACGTCGGTCTGATCGGCTGCCGCCGCTCCGTCCCGCACCTGCAGCGCCTCCTCCAGCACCTCGAGGACGCCCTGACCGAGCTGGAAGTGTCCTGGGGCTGAAGATTCCCCAACTTTTGTAGCGGTACGCAGGTAAAACCGGTCGCGGTGCCTGCGTAACGCTACAAAAGTTGGGGACCTTAGGGTTGCGTCGTGAATGCGTTCCTCGCCGTGGTGGCGGTGCTCGGGGTGTCGGCTTCTGGACCGTTGATGGCGGGGGCGGCGGCGCCCGCACTGGCCATCGGGATGTGGCGAAACGCCTTGGGAGCGCTGGCGATCTCGCCGTTCGCGGCGCGCCGAGCCCCCGCCGAGCTGGTCGGGCTGGACCGAGCTGGCCGGCGTGACGTCGTCCTGGCCGGCGTGATGCTCGCGATCCACTTCGGTGCCTGGATCTCCGCGCTCAAGCTCACGACGGTGGCGGCGGCGACCGCGATGGTCAGCATGCAGCTGGTCTTCGTGGTGCTGCTGGACCGGCTGCGTGGCACTCCGATCCCGCGAACGGTGCTGATCGGGGCGGCGCTGGCGCTCACCGGGGTCTTCGTCATCACGGGCGTCGACTTCGCCCTGTCGAGGGAGGCGCTGATCGGCGACCTGCTGGCGCTGGCCGGAGGAGCGGCGGCCGCGATCTACCTCGACGCAGGAAGCCGGGTGCGGCGTCAGGTGTCCACGACGTCCTACACGGTGGCCGTCTACGCCATCTGCGCCGTCGTCATGGCCGTCGTGGCCCTGGCCGCCGGGGTCGAGCTGGTGGGCTTCGCGCTCACCACGTGGATCGCGATCGTCGCCGTGACGGTGTCCGCCCAGCTGCTCGGACACTCGGTCCTCAACCACCTGCTGTCGGTCATGACGCCCGGCACGATCTCGGTGCTGCTGCTGCTCGAGGTGCCGGGAGCGGCGCTGCTGGCGGGGATCTTCCTGGGCCAGACCCCGCCGGCGGGCGTCTACGTCGGGCTGGCGCTGATCCTGGCCGGGCTGGCCGTCGTGGTGCTGC
>JBBSKV010000003.1:0-18442 GCA_038255955.1 Propionibacteriales bacterium | reverse complement strand
CGCCGCAAGGGCCGCGCGAAGCTTTCAGCCTGAGTCACCGTGCTCGCCGCTGGGCAACGCATGCGTGATCGTGCTGAGTTCCGCACCACGGTTCGACGTGGGACTCGCGGCGTTCAGCCCTGCCTCGTCGCTCACGTGGTCTCGGGGACCGGTGGTCGCACGACGGTCGGGTTCGTCGTCAGCAAGGCAGTCGGATCCTCAGTCGCTCGCAACCAGGTGACGCGTCGTCTGCGACACCTGATGCGCGACCGGGTCGAGCAGCTGCCACCCGGTTCCCGGGTTGTGGTGCGAGCCCTGCCGTCGTCGGCCGCAGCTAGCTCGGTCACGTTGGGCGATCAGCTCGATGTCGCACTCAAGCGTTCGTCCGCACTGCGATGAAGTACATCCTCGTGGCACTGTTGAGGGCGTACCGGTTCGCCATCAGTCCGCTGTACGGCGATGTCTGCCGGTACTACCCCAGCTGCTCGGCGTACGCTCTCGAGTCGGTCCAGGTCCACGGCGCCGTGCGCGGTTCGTGGCTGGCCACCCGTCGGCTGGCGCGGTGCCATCCGTGGGCCCCCGGCGGGCTCGACCCAGTTCCACCCCATCGACATGCTGCCCGAGTGCAGCATGATCGCACCCCCAGAGGAGAACAGTCGTGGGCTTCCTGAGCGACATCGGATCAGCGATCATGACGCCGCTGTACTACGCGGTGTCCGGCATCCTGCTGGTCTGGCACGAGATCTTCTCCTCGTTCCTGTCCCCCGAGTCCGGGTGGACCTGGGTCCTGTCGATCATCGGCCTGACCGTGACGATTCGAACTCTGCTGATCCCGCTGTTCGTCAAGCAGATCAAGTCCAGCCGCAACATGCAGCTGCTGCAGCCGCAGATCAAGGCGCTGCAGCAGAAGTACAAGCACGACCGGCAGAAGCTGCAGCAGGAGCAGATGAAGCTGTTCCAGGAGACCGGTACCAATCCCCTGGCGTCCTGCCTGCCGCTGATCTTGCAGATGCCCATCTTCTTCGCGCTGTTCCGGGTGCTGGATCGCGCAGCCCGCGACGGTGCCGAGGGAGCACGTGGCTTCATGACGCCGGAGAACGCCGAACAGCTGCAGGGTGCGCAGCTGCTGGGCGCTCGGATCGCCGACACGTTCATGAACACCGACCTGATCGGCACACGTGTGCTGACCATGTCGCTGGTCGTCATCATGGTCGCCACCCAATTCATCACGCAGCGCCAGCTGATGGCCAAGAACATGCCGGCCGACGCGCTCAGTGGTCCGTACGCGCAGCAGCAGAAGATGCTGCTGTACATCCTGCCCTTCGTCTTCGCGATCAGCGGCGTCATCTTCCCGCTCGGTGTGCTCTTCTACTGGGTCACGTCGAACATCTGGACGATGGGTCAGCAGTTCTACGTGATCCGCAACAACCCCGGCCCCGGCACGCCGGCCTTCAAGGCCAAGCAGGAACGCGATGCCAAGAAGGGCAGGAAGGTGACCGAGGATCCGACCGACGCGGCCAAGGCTGCCACCGCTGAAGCTGAAGCCGAGGCCGAGGCGAAAGCCAGGCAGGCTCGCCAACAACCGAAGAAGCAAGCGCGGAGCAAGCGCAAGAAGGGCGGCAAGTGATGACTGCAGACGCATCGAAGCTGGAGCAGGAAGGCGACATCGCGGCAGACTTCCTCGAAGGACTGCTCGACATCGCTGATCTGGACGGCGACATCGACATGGACGTGGACGGCGATCGCGCTGCCGTCGAGATCGTGGGCGGCGAGCTCGGTCACCTGGTCGGCGATGGCGGTGAGGTGCTCGACGCGCTGCAGGAGCTGACCCGTTTGGCGGTCTATCGCGAGACCGGCGAGCGCAGTCGGCTGATGCTCGACATCGGCGGGTTCCGTGCCGCACGTCGTGCCGAGCTGGTGAAGCTGGCGCAGGTGGCCATCGACCAGGTCGCCAACGGCGAGGCGTCGGTGGCGATGGATGCGATGACGCCGTTCGAGCGCAAGGTCGTTCACGACGCCGTGGCAGACGCGGGTCTGTCCAGCGAGTCCGCAGGGGTCGAGCCGCACCGCTACGTGGTGGTGCTGCCGGGCAGTGCTGAGTCGGTGTCCCCCGTCTCCGCTGTGGACGAAGATGCAGACGATGACAGTGCCGGGGAGTAGCGTCACGCCCATGCCCGATGACGTTTCACGTGAAACACCCCCGCCGGAAGCGGCGGGGGTGTTCGCGTCCCGGCTCCCTCTGGTCGAGGCGTACGTCGACCTGCTGGCGACTGAGGGTGTGACGCGTGGACTGATCGGTCCGCGGGAGATTCCGCGGTTGTGGAGTCGTCACGTGATGAACTCTGCCGTGGTGGTCCCCCGTGTGCCTCAGGGCGCCTCGGTGGCCGACGTCGGCACCGGCGCCGGCCTGCCCGGTCTGGTGTGGGCCATGGCGCGCCCCGATCTGTCCGTGGCCCTGATCGAGCCGTTGCTGCGCCGCACCACATTTCTGCAGGAGGCGATCGACTCGCTCGGCCTCGACAACTGCATGGTGGTGCGCGCCCGAGCCGAGGACGTGCACGAGACCTACGACGTCGTGACGGCTCGCGCCGTCGCCAACCTGGACCGTCTCGGTCGCTGGTGCATGCCGCTGGTGACCAAGCCGGGCGGCGTGCTGCTTGCTCTGAAGGGCCGCACTGCGGCTGACGAGGTCCAGTCGGCGACCGCGACGCTCCACCGGCTCGGCGCCACGACTATCGTGGTGGCGACATATCCCAATGGCCCAGAGGTCCCGACCACTGTCGTCGAAGTCTCCACGTGATCGGTACGTTTCACGTGAAACAACGGAAAGGGGCGCGGTGACCACCCCACTGCCACCCGAGCACCACACGCCTCTGGCCCACGAAGCGCAGGCACATGTCGAGCTCGCCCAGCGCGTTGCCGACTCCCCCTCGTTCCGGCGGCCGGATCACACTCGCATCTTCGTCGTGGCCAACCAGAAGGGTGGGGTGGGCAAGACCACGACCACCGTCAACGTCGCTGCGGCGATGGCCCTGCGGGGTCTGCGCGTGCTGGTCATCGACCTAGATCCGCAGGGCAATGCCTCGACCGCCCTCAACGTGCCACATCACGAAGGATCGCCCGGCGTGTACGAGGCGATCGTCGAGGGGACCGACATCGACGAGCTGGTCACCCCGTGCCCCGACATCCCCGGGCTGACGGTCCTGCCGGCGTCGATCGACCTGGCCGGCGCCGAGGTCGAGCTGGTGTCCCTGGTCGCTCGTGAGACTCGGCTCGACCGGGCGCTGCAGGCCTACCTGAGCGACTGTGAGGAAGCCGGTGACGTGATCGACTACGTCTTCATCGACTGCCCGCCCTCCCTCGGCCTGCTCACCGTCAACGCGATGGTGGCCGGACGCGAAGTCCTGATTCCCATCCAGTGCGAGTACTACGCGCTGGAGGGTTTGGGCCAGCTGGTGCGCAACATCGAGCTGGTGAAGGCGCATCTGAACCCGGCCCTCGACATCACCACCATCTTGCTGACGATGTACGACGGCCGCACCCGCCTCGCGGCCGGCGTCGTCGAGGAGGTGCGCTCCCACTTCGGTGACACGGTGCTGCGGTCCACCATCCCCCGAGCCGTGCGCATTTCGGAGGCGCCGAGCTATCAGCAGACCATCTTGACCTACGACCCGGTCTCCAGCGGTGCCTTGTCCTACCTCGAGGCCGCCCGCGAGATCACCCTGTCCGGAGGAGAACGTCCAGCATGAGCACCCCGAAGACTGCTTCATCGAAGGCACCCAAGTCCAGGGGTCTGGGTCGGGGGCTCGAGGCCCTGATCCCGGCCACGGCCGCTGCTGCTCGTGAGTCGGGGCTCGAGGAGGTGCAGGGCGCGCGCTACGCCGAGATCCCTCTGGCGCAGATCGTTCCCAACCCGCGCCAGCCGCGATCGGTGTTCGACGCCGACGACATGGCCGAGCTGGTCCACTCGATCTCCGAGATCGGCCTGCTGCAGCCGATCGTGGTCCGATCGGTCGGACCCGACCGCTTTGAGCTCATCATGGGCGAGCGGCGCTGGCGTGCCCACCAGGAAGCCGGTCTGGCCACGATCGGCGCGATCGTTCGCGAGACCGAGGACGGCGACCTGCTGCGCGACGCGCTGCTGGCGAACCTGCATCGCTCCCAGCTCAACCCGCTTGAAGAGGCGTCGGCCTACCAGCAGCTGCTCGACGACTTCGGTTGCACGCACGACGAACTGGCGGCGCGCATCGGTCGGTCGCGCCCCCAGATCAGCAACACCCTACGTCTGCTGAAGCTCACTCCCACCGTGCAACGCCGAGTGGCCGCCGGTGTGCTCTCGGCCGGTCATGCCCGGGCCCTGGTCAGTGTCGGCAATCCGGAGATCCAGGACCGCCTGGCGAGCCGCGTCGTCGCCGAGGGCCTGTCGGTGCGAGCCCTCGAGGAGATCGTCGCGGTGGGTCCGGACGGCGAGCCGAAGAGGTCCACCACTCGTCGCGGACCCACGCTCTCGGCACCTCGGCTGGCAGAGATCGCGAGCCGACTCTCGGACCGCTACGACACCCGGGTGAAGATCGACCTGGGGCGCAGCAAGGGCAAGGTCGTCATCGAGTTCGCGACCGTCGAGGATCTGGAGCGCATCGTGCGTCTGATGGACCAGAAACCGGGTTCTGAGTAGTAATTCGCATGGACAAATCTATTTGTCGATAAACCGACAGTCATGAAGAAGGGGCAGCCCGTAGGGGCTGCCCCTCACTTCTGCGCTGCGATATCAGGCGAATTCGGACAGCTCCTTGAGAATCGCCGACTTGGGGCGGACGCCGGTGATGGACCGGACGACCTCGCCCTTGTAGTACAGGTTCATGGTCGGCAGACCGATGACCTTGTACTGCGCGGGCGTGATCGGGTTGGCATCCGCGTCCATCTTGACGATGGTCAGCGAGCCGTCCTTGTCCTTGGCGATCTCCTCGAGGATCGGGGCGAGCTGGCGGCACGGACCGCACCAGCTGGCCCAGAAGTCGACGAGAACAGGACCCTCGACGTCGAGGACCTTCTCCTTGAAGTCGCTGTCGGTGACGGCGGTGATGTCAGCCATGGTGTTCTCCTGATGTCGGTGATCGAGTGGGGGTGGGGGATGGTCAGTCGACGAGTGCCACGTCGGGCGCCGGCGAGCCGGCGTGCTCGATGTCGGCGAGGTACCGCTCAGCATCCAGCGATGCCGCGCAACCGGTACCGGCGGCGGTGATCGCCTGGCGGTAGGTGTGGTCGACCAGATCGCCGGCCGCGAAGACGCCGGGCAGGTTGGTGGCGGTCGAGCCGTCCTTGACCAGCACGTAGCCCTCGTCGTCCAGGTCGACCTGCCCGGTCAGCAGCTCCGAACGCGGATCGTGTCCGACCGCGATGAACAGCCCGGTCGCGGCGATGCGACGCGTCTCACCCGTGACGGTGTCACGCAACGTGAGGCCCTCGAGCTTCTCGGCACCGTGGATCTCGGCGACCTCGGAGTTCCACGCGAACTCGATCTTGTCGTTGGCCATGGCGCGGTCCTGCATGATCTTGGAGGCGCGCAGCTCGTCGCGGCGGTGCACCAGCGTGACCTTGCTGGCGAATCGCGTCAGGAAGGTGGCCTCCTCGACGGCGCTGTCGCCCCCGCCGACGACGACGATCTCCTGGTCGCGGAAGAAGAATCCGTCGCACGTGGCGCACCAGCTGACACCGCGGCCCGACAAGCGGTCCTCGCCGTCCACGCCGAGCTTGCGATAGCCCGAGCCGGTGGCCAGCACGACGGTCAGAGCCTGGTGGGTGGTGCCGTCAGCGAGCGTCACGGTCTTGATGTCGCCGGTCAGGTCCACCTCGGTGACGTCATCGGAGATCAGCTCGGCGCCGAACCGCTCGGCCTGGGCACGAAAGTTGTCCATGAGCTCGGGGCCCATGATGCCCTCGGGGAAGCCCGGGAAGTTCTCGACGTCGGTGGTGTTCATCAGCGCACCACCAGCGGTGACCGAGCCCTCGAAGACCAACGGGGTCAGGTTGGCCCGGGCGGCGTAGACCGCGGCGGTGTAGCCCGACGGCCCGGAGCCGATGATGATCAGATTGCGGACGTCACCCATGGGGCGAGCTCCTGTTCGTCGACGAACGCGCACCTTGCGCGAGTACTACGTGTGTTAACGCAGTCTAGGACGCGGACATTCCCGGCCAGGTCAGCTGCGCCCCCGGACCCTGATCTCGCTGATCTCACCCACGTAGACACCGGTCTGGATCTCGGGCAGCTTCGTCAGCCACACCACGACGTAGCGGGAGACGACGCCCGAGGGAAAGGAGACGGTGGCGTCGGCACCGGCTCGGTCGACGACGGCGGTGCGTTCCAGGTCGCCGAGCTTCTTGGGAACGGCGGTGTCATTCGCGGGTGTCACGTACACCGCCAGGTTGGTGGGGCTCGTGCCGAGCAGGATGCGCATCGAGGAGATCTGCCGCGGACCACCCAGATCGACCAGCAGACCGACGCCGTCCTTGAGGCCGCCGAGCTCGGCGTTGCCGAAGTAGCGCGAGGTCGCCCACGAGGTGCTCGAGTCACCGTCGATGGCCAGCGGGGCGTCCGCCGGATTCTCCTCGCCGTCCGAGCCCTGCGGATCGAAGTCCGTGGCTGCCCTGATCGGGAGGGCTCGCACCGGTGAGGAGTCATCGATCGCATCGGAGGGGGACTGCGCCGACCGACCGGCCAGGAAGGCCAGGGTCGAGGCGAGAGCCAGGGCGGTGATCACTCCGAGCAGCACGAGGGCGCGATCGCCCCTCGTCGCCCGTCGTGAGCGTGCGGCGACGCGTTCCATCCGAGTCGGTGGGGCGGGTTCGTGCGCCTTGGGTCGTCGCCGCGGCGGCTCCAGCCCGGGCGGCGGTCCCTGCGGGACGATGACCGGATCGAGGCGCAGCAGATCCGGCGACGAGACGCCCGTGAGGCTGGGCTGGTCGTCGTGCAGGTCCTCGTCCTCGCCCGACAGACGCAGCGTGCGGGCGATGCCGGCCGCCGTGGTCAGTGGCGGAACATGATCGCGCGGTGGGTGTCCGAGGATGCGGTCGCAGACGCTGTCGATGTCGCGGGAGACGCCGGCCCGTACCTGCCGGGGTCGAAGCAGTCGTCCGTGCTCGGTGGGCGCCGACCGCAGTCCGTCGACCGTCTCGCCGGGCCAGTGGCTGGTCAAGGTGGCGTAGAGCAGTCGTCCCAAGGCCTCGACATCCTGCTGCTCGTACGCCGCGAGGTCGGCGGCGGAGTCCTCGTGGTCGACCGGCGCCAGGGCGTTGGCGACGCCCAGACCAAGGACGCGGACGGCGCCGGACTGCTTCAGCATCACGTGGTGCGGAGTGAGGCGACGGTGGAACACACCGTTCTCGTGGGCGTGCGCCAGTGCCTCGGCGACCTCGGCGACGACGGTGGCAGCGCGCCGGTTCGGCAGGGGAGACTGCAGCAGCACCTGGTCGAGTGGGAACGCGCGAGCCCACTCGCGCACCACGAGGTGGTGCGCCTGCTCATCGGGGATGAGGTCGAGGACTCGAAGGAACCGTGGGTCGGTCACAGCGGTCGACTGACGCGCGGCCTCCAGAAAATGATCGGCCCGGGGATCGCTGCTGGGCAGGATCTCGAGACCGACATTGCGGTTCAGGACCTGGTCGTGTGCGCGCCACGTGGCAGATCCGAGCTTCTCCGACACCAGGTCCTGCAGCTCGTACCGGTTCGCCAGGACGTCGCCGGAGGCCATCGACCGCCGCTCGCTCATCGACACTCCTTCACGCGTCCCTGTCATCGTAGACAGGCCGTAGCTACCTTCGGCGCAGGTGGGTGACCAGATAGCCGAGCTGTTCCAGGCCGACGGCTCGTGCGGCCAGGACGTAGGCGGCAGCACCGGTCAACCCAGCCAGCCCGGTCACGGCGGCGGCCGGCAGTGGACGTTCGGCCTCGAGGCCTGCCAGATCGAGCAGGAACACCATGGCGAGCATCACGACTGCGGCCGCCAGGGACGCCACCGCCAGGCGGCCGGCGAAGACCAGCATCTCTCGGTCGACGACCGCGCCGATGCGGCGTGACAGCACCGTGACCGAGACGATCGCGCCGACGACGTACGCCAGACCGTAGGAGAGGGCGAGCAGTGCTGCGACCTGGGCGGGCTCGGCCGAACGGGTGAGCAGCAGCGCGAACCCGACGTTGCTGGCTGCGACGACCACCTGGATCAGGAACGGTGTGCGGGTGTCCTCGTCGGCGTAGAAGCCGCGCAGCATCAGGTAGTGCACCGTGAAGGCGATCATCGCCACCGAGAAGGCGGCCACGGTACGACCGACGACCTCGTGGTTGTCGCTCAGTGCTCCGATCGAGATGGCACCGGCGGCCGGGGTGCCCAGGCACGCCACCGCGACAGCCAGCGGAGTGACGATCACCAGGGCGAGTCGCAGCGTGCGGGCGAGCTCGAGTCGCATGCGGCCGTAGTCGTGGGCGGCGGCATGCGCCGAGAGCATCGGGATGATGGCGGTCGCGAGCGAGACGGTGATGACGCCGTGCGGGACCTGACTGACCAGGAAGCCGATCTCGTAGACGGCCGCGCCGCCGGCGGACTCGCCGTCCGCCGCTCCGTCGAGGGTGCCTCGCGTGGCCAGCCGGTTGATGGTGATGAAGGCGATGTTGTTGGCCACGATGAACAGCAGCGTCCACGCGCCGAGACGCACCGTGTGACCCAGGCCGACACCGCGCAGGTCGAACCGGGGCCGGTACCGGAACCCAGCCTGCCGCAGGAACGGCACCAGCAGCAGGGCCTGCACCGCGATGCCGGCGGTCGAGCCGAGGCCGAGCAGCAAAGCCTGGGCGTCGGTGAACCCGTCGGTCCCGTTGGTGGACCCGTGCAGGCCGAGATAGGTGACGATGATGACGCAGGCGACCAGGTTGTTGACGACCGGCGCCCACATCATCGGACCGAAGCGCTCGCGGGCGTTGAGCACCTGTCCGATCAGGACGAACGCTCCGTAGAAGAAGACCTGCGGCATGCACAGGTACATCAAGAGCTCGGCCGAGGCGCGCTGCTCGGCGAACTCCGGCGTGAACAACCGCCCGTCGAAGACCAGACGCAGCACGAGGGGCACCAGCAGGACCAGCACCACGGTGGCTGCAGCCAGCACCATCAGGCCCAGGGTGATGATGCGCTGGGCGTAGGCGTCGCCGCCGTCGTCGTCGTGGCGCATCGCTCGCACCAGCTGGGGCACGAGCACGACGTTGAACACCCCGCCCGCCACCAGGATGTACATCGTGTTGGGGATGGTGTTGGCGTTGTTGAACAGATCGGCGTCCAACGCCGTGCCGATCGTCCAGGCCAGCAGGGCCAGCCGCAGGAAGCCGGTCAGGCGCGAGGCGATGGTGCCCAGCGCCATCCACGCGCTCGCTCGCGCCAGCCGGCGCCCGTCGGCGGTAGGTTCAGTCATCGTCGAGTCCTGACTCCATGGGTGGCCGGTCGGACCGACGCTTGCTGAACCGGCGGGCCATGGCCAGGAGCACGAAAACTCCAGCCGCTGCCATCGTGGCCCACAGGACGACGCCGACGCTGCTGGACCGCACGTTGAACTCGCTGGTCGTGCCGAAGGCTCGCCCGGACGGGGTGATGAGCTGGGCCGACACGGTGGTGGCGTTCTGCTGGCGCAGATCGACCTCGACCGTCATGGTGAGTCGCTCGCCGGCTGCGATCTCGATCGGCTCCTGCTCGGGCAGGGTCAGCGCGGGATTGCTGGAGGAGAGTCGAACGCCGACCGACACCGCCTCCGAGCTGCCATTCGTGATGGTCAGCGGAAAGGCGCCCTCTGAGCTGGACAACGTCACGGACGGCGGGCCCATGATGCTGATGGCGCCCAGATCCTCGGCAAGCTCGCGGGACAGCTGGCGGGCCATCGCGGTGCCGGCCGCCCGCTGCGTGCGCCAGCGCACGCCGAGCACCCCGGCCACGGAGCGCGCGCGCGAGTCGTTGAGGACCGGTCCACCGTCGGACGTGGAGCTGAGCACGGCGCCGTCCAGGTAGGCCTGGTCGGCGGCGTCGAGCAGGGACCCAGGCAGCGTGCGAGCCTCGGACGTGCGCGGCACGGTTCCGGCGTACGAGCTGTCGCGCGTGACCGCGTCGAGATCGGTGGGGGCGATGAACGGTGCGGCCCACGACGCGGTGGTGCGGTCAGCGGGATCGTCGGTTGGTGGGGACCAGAACGGGTCGACCACCACGACGGCTGCGGCCCGCGACTCGGGGTCGGAGTCTCGGGACAGGGACGCGAACGCGGCCGAGGACAGCACCTGCTGGCGCAACGTCGCGATCGACAGGGAACCTGGCAGACCGTCGGTGATGTCGTCGTTGACCAGCAGCGGCAGATCCCCGCTCGGGGCCGGGACGTCGATGAGGGATCCCGAGGAGTTCTGCCAGCGCGACAGGTCCGAGGAGTTGACGACCACGGGGTCGTCTCCGCGCTCGCGCAACGTGCTCAGCAGGGTGCGGGTCACACCGCCCGTGACGGGCCACGAGACCCGCTGCGTGGACAGGTCGAACTGCTGGATCACTGACTCGGTCGCCCGCTCGACGGCCCCGAACAGTCGCCGGCGCCGGTCGGCGTCATCGACCAGCCCCAGCACGTCGGTGCGATCGAAGTCCAGCACCCAGGCCGATGGCTCCGAGCTGATCGCCACCAGGTCGTCGCGGAACCGGGCAGCCGCCTGGCGGTCCGGTTCGGAGATCTCGACCCCAGCACGCCCGGCCGACAGGTCGTCAGCGCTGAGCAGGAGTGCGGGGTCGACGATGACTCCACGACCGTCCTGACCGCGTGTCCTCGCCAGGTCGAGCAGATTGCGCAGCCGGCCACCGGGCCGGATCGCGGTGAGCAGCGCCTGCGGATCCACGAACCCCCCGTCGGCCGTGCGCCCGGTCGGCAAAAAGAACGGCCACACCACGGTGGTGGGTGCGGGGGCGTGCTGGCCGGTCATCCGGGGCAGCAGCGTGACGGCACGCGACACCGAGTCGTTGCTGCGGCTGCCCTTGGCGTCGGTGGCGAGGATCTGGACACCGATGGGGTAGACACCGTCGCGGTCGGCGATCGGCAGTCGCTCGGTCGGGACGCTGACGGTGAAACCGCGGGTCGAGCCGGCCGGGATGGCGCCCACCTCGTCGAAGAGCCCAGCATCCACCACGCGGCGACCGGCGAATCCCGGATCGTTGCGCACCGTCGCGGCCAGGGCGGCGCGCGAGGTCAGGGGTGTTGACCGGATCACGAGGTACGCCTGGACGTCGGTCCAGGCGCGGTCGCCGCTGTTGGTGATGCGACCGGCGAGCGTGACCGTCGACGACGAGCTGGTCAGGCGGGTCGGCGAGACGGAGGTGATCGTGGTGCGCAGGGTCTTGTCGTCGGCTGCCGTGGCAGGGGCGGCGGGCGCCAGGACGACAGCGGCCAGACTGACGAGCAGGACGCCGATGGCCGCGAGGACGGTGACGCCGGTTGCCGCTGGGGTCGTGCGTCGTCGGCTGGTCACCAACTCATGCTAGTCGGGCCACCACGCTGCGGCGGGCCCCGCTGCCGCGCCGATAGAGTGTGTCCTCGTGCCGACGAACACTCTCACCCCCGAGCAGCAGCAGCGAATCGATGCGCGCCTCGATGCGCTGGGTTTCCTGACCGAGCTGAGCCGGGCGTTCGCTGATGCGGGACACGAGCTGGCCGTGGTCGGCGGCCCGGTCCGCGATGCGGTGCTGGATCGCCCCGGCAACGACTGGGACTTCGCGACATCGGCCACCCCCGAGGAGATCGAGCGGATCGCCCGGCCGTGGACCGATGCCACGTGGGACATGGGCCGCGAGTTCGGCACCATCGGCATCCGGCACGGCGAGCACGAGCTCGAGATCACGACGTATCGCAGCGACGACTACGACTCGCAGTCGCGCAAGCCGGCCGTCCGGTTCGGCGACACGTTGGATGCCGATCTGTCCCGGCGCGACTTCGCGGTCAACGCGATGGCCATCCGGCTGCCGTCGCGCGAGTTCGTCGATCTGTTCGGTGGGCTCGACGATCTCGCCGCGCGAAGGCTTCGCACGCCGGTGTCGGCCGAGGTCTCGTTCAGCGACGATCCGTTGCGCATGATGCGGGCCGCCCGCTTCGCGGCCCAGCTGGACTTCACGGTGGACCCGGACGTGCAACGGGCGATGACCGCGATGGCCGATCGCCTCGAGATCGTGTCCGCCGAGCGCATGCGCATCGAGCTGGACAAGACCCTGCTGGCCGATCACCCGGTGGTCGGCCTGCGACTGCTGGTCGACACCGGACTGGCCGAGCAGATGCTGCCCGAGCTGCCGGCCCTCATCCTCGAGCGCGACGAGCACCACCGGCACAAGGACGTCTACGAGCACTCGTTGATCGTGCTGGAGCAGGCCATCGCGCTGGAGCACCGGCTCGACACGCGACCGGATCTCGTGGTGCGACTGGCGGCGTTGCTGCACGACATCGGCAAGCCGAAGACGCGACGCTTTCAAGACGGTGGGACCGTGACGTTCCACCACCATGACGTGGTGGGCGCCAAGCTGGCGCGCAAGCGGCTGCGGGCCCTGCGCTACAGCAACGACGTCGTCGACCAGGTCTGCACGCTGGTCGAGCTGCACCTGCGGTTCCACGGATACGGATCGGGAGAGTGGACCGATTCGGCTGTGCGCCGGTACGTGCGTGACGCCGGCGACCAGCTGGAGCGGCTGCACATCCTGACCCGGGCCGACTCCACGACCCGCAACCAGCGCAAGGCGGCGCGGCTGCAGCGCACCTACGACGAGCTCGAGGAACGCATCGCTGTGCTCGCCGAGGCCGAGGAGCTGGGGGCGATCCGCCCCGACCTCGACGGCACCCAGATCATGCAGATCCTGCAGATCGAGCCGGGGCGCGAGGTCGGCGAGGCCTACCGCTTCCTGCTCGACCTGCGCATGGATCGCGGCCCCCTAGGCGAGGAACAAGCCACCGAGGCCCTCAAGGCCTGGCACGCTGCCCGCTGACGAGTCACTCCGTTCCCGCTCGCGAGTCACTCCGTTCCGTGTGGCGAGTCACTGCGTTCCGTACGACGAGTCATTGCAGTCCCTCAACGCAAGAAACTCCGGTCCCATGCTGGGGAGGGATTGACTCCCCAGCGGGACCGGAGTGACTCGCGAGCGGGACCGGAGTGACTCGTCAGCGGATCAGTTCAGGCTGAAGCACGGCTTCGTGAAGTCGTAGCCCGTGGCCGTGGGTCCGGCCGTCAGCTCCTGCTCGACCGAGACACCGGTGACAGCGGTGTCGTCGACTCCGGCGATGACGCTGGCCCGGTAGGCGACGTCGGCCGGATCACCCTTGGTGGCGCCGGCCTCCGGGGGCAGCATGCCCTCGTAGTCGACGGTGTCCAGGTTCTTGGCTGCCTCGACCAGGCTCTCGCGCGTGATGTCTCCACTGTCGGCCGCCTGCTTCAGCGCCGCCAGCAGCGGGTAGCTCCACACCCAGCCGGCGGTGTAGCCGTCATTGGGCGTCACGTCGCCAAGAGCGTCACGCATGGCCTGGTGGCCCGGCGTGTCGGTGCCGAACGGCGCCCACGGGGCCGCCTGGAAGTACAGGGCCTCGAGCGCCGGCTTGGCCGCCGACTGCAGGAGCGCCGGGTTCCAGGTGGGGCTGGAGCCCACGACGGTGCCCTTGAATCCCTTGACCGCCATGCCGCCGACGATCGTCGCCATCTCGGCGGGACCGGTGGAGATGAACACCAGATCGGGATCGGACTTCAGCAGGGACGCGACAGCGCCAGCCTGGTTGTCCTGGCCCGGAGGGGTCTCGAGCTTGCTGAACTCCAGGTCGTTGGTCTTGGCAGCAGCCTCGACGCCCGCTGCGGCGTCTCCGCCGTAGTCGCCGGGGTAACCGACAGCGACGACCTTGGACTTCACGCCACGGTTCTCCACGGCCCAGTCGACGCCGTTCATGGCCTCGAAGCAGTAGTTGGCGCCACTTTCCAGGATCTGGTCCTCGAACTCCCACGCCGAGTTCCACGACGCCGGGACGCCGATGACGTTGTCGGACTTCATGTCCTCGAGGATCGTCAGCGTCTGGGTCGAGCCCAGTGTCTGACCGAGGGCCAGGATCTCCTTGCGCATCTCCTGGTACTTGCGGTTGTGGATCTCCGGGTTGTACTCGGCGTCAGCGATGTTCTCCGACAGGTTGATGTCGTAGCCGCCGACTCCGCCGGACTCGTTGACCTTCTTCCAGAACGCCTTCTGGGAGTCGGTGATGGGCACCGCGAGGGGCGCGAAGGGGCCCTTCGTCAGATCGGAGATCTCGCCCAGGTAGATGCAGCCGTTGTCCTCGTTGATGGCATCGGGGCACGCTTCCTGCGTCAGTCCGGGGCTCGACCCGGCCTCTCCACCGTCGCTGCCGCGGCAGCCGGTCAGCACCAGCGTCGCCACGGCAGCGCCGACGACCGCTCGGGTCACGTTCGCTTTGATCTTCACTGTCAATTTCCTTTCGGGTCGAGCCCGACTCGTCGAGTCGTGCCGTCATGCGGGTGCCGCGGCGCGGCGGGCGGGCTACTAGCCGCCCAGTCAGGGGGCCCGGTGGTGGGCGCGTCAATACGAGAAGGGCCAGCCCTTCCAGTACAGGCGTAACCGGTTCCAGATCCCGAACAGCCCTCGTGGCTCGAAGATCAAGAACACGATGATCAGCAGGCCGTACAGGATCGCCTCCAGCTGGAAGACCGAGAGCAGACCGCCCGAACCCGAGCTCTGGCTGATCCCCGGCAGGAAGCCGGCGATCTCGCCGGAGATCCGACCGAGGGCGCTGATGAAGATGGCGCCCATGATCGAGCCGGAGATGGTGGCCACCCCTCCGATCAGGATCATCGCGAGGTACTGGATCGACAGCAGCAGACCGAAGGTGCCGGGCTCGAAGACGCCGACCACCGCGTAGTACAGCGCTCCGGTGACGCCGGCGAAGAACGACGACATGGCGAACGCCATGATCTTGTACTTGGTCAGGTCCACGCCGATCACTGCCGCGGCGACGTCGCGGTCCCGCACCGCCGAGAAGGCCCGGCCGACGCCGGAGCGGGCGATGTTGCGACCGAGCACCGCGAACACCAGCAGGAAGACCAGCGCCAGCAGGAACTGGCGCTGCTCGCGGCCGAGCTCTAGGCCCAGCACGGCGCCCGAGGTGTTGAAGTCGATGCCGAAGGCGACCAGATCAGGTCCCCGCCGGCCGACTCCGGGCCCACCCGTCAGCGACCGGGACTCACGGAAGATGTGATCGCCCAGGAAGACCAGGCCGAGCGTGACGATGGCGAGGTAGAGACCGCGCAGCCGCACGGCGATGGGTCCGACCAGCAGTCCGGCGACCGCGGCGACGATGCCCGCAGCCGGGAGCCACAGATAGATGGGCAGCCCGTAGCCCACGACGGGGCCGTCGGTGTCCCCGCCGATGATCGCTGCGGTGTAGGCACCGAGCCCGATGAAGAAGGCGTGGCCCAACGACACCTGACCGGCGTACCCGGTGACCAGGTTGAGGCCGATCGCGCCGACCGCCGAGATCATGCCGAGCGTGAGGACCAGCAGGAGGTCGTCGGTCAGCATGAACGGCATGAGGAACGACACCAGCACCAGGATCAACGTCGACCGGCGCTTGGCCGGCGAGTTCAGCAGCGCGATGTCCTGCGTGTAGGCCGTGCGGACCAGTGGACGGCCCCTGAGTCCGGTGCTCATACTCGTTCCACCTCCTTGGTGCCGAAGAGTCCGTACGGTCTGACCAGCAGCACCACGAGCATCAGCGCGTAGGGAGCCACCAGCGAGAAGTTGCGGCCGAGCCACGGGGCGACGTCGGGCTGGTAGATCGCGGTGAGGGCCTCGACGATGCCGACCGACAGGCCGCCGACCACGGCGCCGGGCAGCGAGTCCAGGCCACCGATGATGATGGCCGGCAGCGCCTTGAGCGCGATGATCCAGCTGGTCTGCTCCATGCCTGCGGTTCCGGCAGCGACGAAGGTGCCCGCGATGGCGGCCAGTCCTCCGGCGATGGCCCAGGCGAGAGCGAAGATCGCCCCGACCCGGATGCCCTGCGCGAGGGCGACCTCCTGGTCGAGCGCGGTGGCGCGCATGGCCAACCCGGTGCGGGACAAGCGGAAGAACAAGGTCAGTGCAGTCACCGTGACGGCCGTGACGGCGATCAGGCCGACCGTCTGGTGCGAGATCGACACCCCGCCCAGCTCGTAGCGGGAGCTGCCATCGGGGTAGCGCACGATGCGTGACTCCACGCCGATGTAGCGATTGGTGAAGATGCGCAGCACGATGTCGACGCCGATGGTGATGATGGCCAGCGTGAAGACCGGCTTGCCGATCATGGGCCGCAGGGCCAGGCGCTCGACGATCATGCCGGTGACGGCGCCGCCGATGATGCCGACGATCATGCCGACGAAGAACGGCAGCTCGAGCACCGAGGTCGCGTGGTACGCGAACAGTCCGCCGACGACCATCAGTGCCGGCTGGGCGAAGCTGATGACGTGCGTGGCCTTGTAGATCATCACGTAGCCGAGCGCGAGGAGCGCGTAGATCGAGCCCTGTCCGAAGCCGGTGACCAGGGCCTGCAGGAAGGTGGTCATGCGCGATCACCCGCGTACATGCCCTCGATGACCGATTCGAACTGCTGGGTGACCGCCGAGCGCCGCACCTTCTGGGTGGCGGTCAGCTCGCCGGCGTCCTCGTCCAGCTCCTTGGGGATCAGCCGGAAGCGCTTGATCGTCTCGACGGCGGCGTACGACTCGTTGACGTGGTCGACGACTCCCTGCACCAGCTCGATCACCTCGGGCTTGGCCGAGAGGTCGGCATAGGTGGTGAATCCCATCTTCTTCTTCTGGGCCCAGGTGCCGACGGTGTCGAGCTCGATCCCGATCAGGGCGGTGAGGTACTTGCGCCGATCGCCGATGACGATGGCCTCCTTGATGTAGGGCGAGGCCTTGAGGCTGTTCTCGATCTCGCTGGGCGCGATGTTCTTGCCACCGGCGGTGATGATGATGTCCTTGAGCCGGTCGGTGATGCGCACGTGCGTGCCGTCGACCCATTCCCCGACGTCCCCCGTGTGCAGCCAACCCTCGGCATCGATCGCGTCCGCGGTGGCGCCCGGGTTGTTCCAGTACCCGGCGAACGTGCCGGGGTGGCGGGTGAGGATCTCGCCGGTCTGCTCGTCGATCCGCAGCTCGATGCCAGCCTGCGGCTCGCCGACCGTGCCGAGCTTGACCCGACCGCGGCGGTTGGCCGTGGCGACGGCGCTGTTCTCCGTCATTCCGTACACCTCGTGCAGCGGCAGACCCAGGCCCATGAAGAACTCCAGCACCTCGGGCGCGATGGGCGCTGCGCCGGACGCCGCATACCGCACGCGGGACAGGCCGAGTCGCTCCCGCAGGGCCCGGTACAAGAACACCCAACCGACGGCGTACGCGACGCGGGTGGCAGGAGTGTGACGGCCCTCGTGGGCGACCAACGTGCGACCGATCCAGCGCGAGACTCGCATCCACAGCGCGAAGTTGGCCCGTTTGATCGCCGAGGCGCCGCTCATGCGGATGTGGACGCCGGCGACGATCTTCTCCCAGATGCGGGGAACGCCGAACAGCAGCGTCGGCTGGATCTCGCGCAGCGCCTGCTGGACCGTGTCGATGGACTCGGCGAAGTTCATCTGCACGCCGCTGGCGGCGCTGGTCCACACCGTGAACAACCGCTCGGCGACGTGGCACAGCGGCAGGTAGGAGACGGCGAGGTCGTTCTCGTTGGGCGCAGGTTCGATGAAGGCCTCGGCGCGCAGGTGGTCGATCACGTAGGCGACGTTGCCGGTGGTCAGCATCGCTCCCTTGGGCGGTCCGGTGGTGCCGGAGGTGTAGACCAGCGTGGCCAAGTCATCGGGGGTGGCGGCGTCGACCAAAGCATTGACGGCGCCGGGGTGCTCGGCGGCATGTGCCCGGCCGGCCTCCAGGAAGTCCTCCCACGACATCAGGCGCGGATCGTCGTACCGATCGGCGATCCCGCGCGGGTCCAGGTACACGATGGTGCGCAGCTCGGGCACCTGGTCGCCGACGGCGAGCGTCTTGTCGACCTGCTCCTGGTCCTCGGCGAACAGCACGCTCGATCCGGAGTCGCGCAGCACGTGCAGGACCTCGGGCGCCGGATTGGTGGGGTACAGGCCGACCGTGGCGGCCCGCACGGCAGTGATGCCGATGTCGCAGTAGAGCCACTCGGGCCGGTTCTCGCTGTGCACCGCGATGCGGTCGCCCACGCCGACGCCCAGCGAGAGGAGCCCATGGCCCACGAGCGCGGCGGTGTCCCAGTAGGACGCCCAGGTGATCTCCCGCCAGAGCCCGAGCTCCTTCTTGCGCATGGCGACGCGATCGGGTCCGGTGCTCGCCCGTTGCCGGACGGTGTGCGCCAGGGACGCGAGGTCCTGG
>JBBSKV010000002.1:0-18594 GCA_038255955.1 Propionibacteriales bacterium | reverse complement strand
TGTCGTGGTGACTCCGTCCGCTCCGATTCCGCCCGATCCCGAGGTCGAGCCGGACCCGGAACCGGAACCGGAACCTGGACCCGCGGAGGAACCGGACATCGGCTCGGTGTTCGGCGACGACGAGGAACCGATGGCCACGCTGGGACCTCGACCCTCGGCGTTCGAAAGCCACGGGGTGGCCGCCGCGCCCCAGCACCGCCTGTCGGCACTGGTGTACCTGGCCGATCTGGCAGTCCGGCTGCACCGCTTCGACGATGCTCGCGTGCACCTGGAAGCCGCAGAGACGATCGACGCCTCTGCCCCGTCGGTCATCAGCCTGCGCGAGTCGCTGCTGGAGGCCGGCGTCCAGCTTGACGATCGGCTCGGCTCCTAGATCACGGCCCCGTCGTCGGGTCCGTCGTCGGGCAAGCGGTCGGGCAGCTGGGAGATCAGGTACACGGCGGACGCCAGGAAGGTGAGGGCCAGCGCGGTCACGACGGACCGGGGTGCGATGAAGCCCACCAGGGTGCACAGCACCAGCACGGTGGGGGAGCCCAGGATCCCGATCCAGGCCAGGGTGATGTTGCGATGCCACGGACGCTGCGGGCCGCGCTCGACGCGTCGGTAGAACTCCTCGTCCACGTCGGGGCTGCGGGCCTCGACGACGTGGTGCGTCACCTCTGCAGGTGGTTCGGGTTCCGGTTCGGGTTCGGGTTCCGGTTCGTCGGGCTTCCCGTCCACCAGGAAGCCCAGATCGAGATCGAGGCCCTCGACGATCCGGTCGAACTCGTCGCGCTCACCCACCCGCGCCTCCCCGGGCGTGGGCCGCGATGAACGACGCGCTCTGCTCGAAGATCGTCGGGGCGTCGTTGTCGATGGTCGCGACGTGATAGCTGTCCGAGAGCGGGATGAACTCGATGACGTCCGATGACACGCCCTTGAGGACCAGCTCCTTGGTGGAGTCGTCGACCACGTGATCCTCGTCGGACCGAAACAGCAGCACGGGAGCGGTGACCTGGCCCAGATCCGCGCGGACCTGCTTCCACATCTTCAGCTGCGAGGCCAGGGCCTTCAACGGGGTCTTGTCGTAGCCGATCTCGTCCTCGTCCGGCTTCTTGATGTCATTGCCGATGCCCGGCATGGAGGGCAGCAGGTGCTGCAGCACGGGCACGAGCTTGACGTCGAAGCGGCGCAGGTTGATGGCCGGATTCACCAGCACGAGCGAGTCGACGTCGGCGGGACGGTCCTGAGCGAGCTTGAGGGCCAGGCAGCCACCCATCGACAGCCCGCCGACCGCCACCGTCTCGCAGCGCGATCGCAGATCCGTGAGCGCCGCGTCGAGCTCCCCGTACCAGTCGGTCCAGCGGGTGGTGTTCATGTCCTGCCAGGTGGTGCCGTGGCCGGGAAGGCGCGGCACGCGGACCGTGTGGCCACGGCGGGCGAGGTCGCGGCCCCACGGGGTCATCGAAGCGGGTGAGCCGGTGAAACCGTGGCTGAGCAGCACACCGATCGGGCCACCGTCAGCTGAGAAGGGTTCGGTTCCGGGCTTGACCGCCGTCGGCGAAGAGTTCATGTGTCCATGATCACCCACGGCAGGTCTTCGGAGTAGTGTCGCCTCCGTGTTCTATTGGTTCTTGAAGTTCTTGGCCCTGGGTCCGTTGCTCAAGCTGATCTTCAGGCCGTGGGCCGAAGGAACCAATCACGTGCCCCGCGAGGGCGCTGTGATCCTGGCCAGCAACCACCTGTCGTACGCCGACTGGCTGTTCATGCCGCTGGTGATCCCGCGTCGCGTGACCTTCGTGGCCAAGGCCGAGTACTTCGAGGGCTCCGGTGTCAAGGGTTGGCTGCAGAAGACCTTCTTCTCCGGCTCGGGCCAGGTGCCGATCGACCGGACCAGCGGATCGGCGGCTGCCGGCGCCATCAAGACCCAGCTGCGGCTGCTGTCACAAGGTGAGGTCTGCGGGATCTACCCCGAGGGCACCCGTTCGCACGACGGCAGGCTGTATCGCGGCCGCACGGGAGTGGCGCGTCTCGCGCTCGAGGCCGGCGTGCCGGTGATTCCGCTCGCCGTGATCAACACCGACGTCGTCGCCCCTCCCGGCAAGGTCTTCGGGAAGCTGGCGCGCCCGGGCGTGCGGTTCGGCAAGCCGTTGGACTTCAGCCGCTACGAAGGCATGGAGGGCGACCGGTACATCCTGCGTGCCATCACCGACGAGATCATGTACGAGGTGATGCGCCTGTCGGGTCAGGAGTACGTCGACCTGTACGCCCCGGATGCCAAGAAGCGCGAGCGCGAGGTCGAGCGCGAGGCCGCCAAGATCGCGGCCCAGACCGAGTCCGACGAGATCTGGGAAGACATTCGGCCTGAGTGACCGAGCTCTGCGAGGGCACCTCAGGGCGCGCCAGCGCAGCGTGCGCGCGCTGCGGCGGAGCCGCCCGGCAGCGAGGCGTGGTGAGATGACCATCCGGGGAAATGACGCGCAGCGATCCAGATCAAGGAGCAGATATGAAGATCGGTGTCCTCACGGGCGGCGGAGACTGTCCCGGACTCAACGCGGTGATCCGCGGGATCGTCCGCAAGGGATCCAAGCAGTTCGACGATGAGTTCGTCGGCTTCCGCGACGGCTGGCGCGGTCCGCTGGAGAACGACACCATGACGCTCGGCGTGGCCGAGGTGCGTGGCATCCTGCCGCGTGGCGGCACCATCCTCGGCTCGTCGCGCACCAACCCGTTCGCGGTGGAGAACGGGGTCGAGCGAATCAAAGACAACCTGGCCAGTCAGGGATGTGACGCGCTGATCGCGATCGGCGGGGAGGACACGCTGGGCGTGGCGACCAAGCTCGCGGACCTGGGCGTCAACGTCGTGGGTGTGCCCAAGACGATCGACAACGACCTGTCGGGCACCGACTTCACCTTCGGCTTCGACACCGCCGTCAACATCGCCACGGAGGCGATCGACCGCCTGCACACCACGGCGGAGTCGCACCACCGCGTGCTGGTCGTCGAGGTCATGGGACGGCACGCAGGCTGGATCGCGCTGCACAGCGGACTCGCCGGTGGCGCCAACATCATCCTGATCCCCGAGCGTCCCTTCGACATCGACAAGGTCTGCGCCCAGGTCGAGAGTCGATTCGCGACCCACTACGCGCCGATCATCGTCGTGTCCGAGGGGGCCATGCCGTCCGAGGGCGGCTCCATGACGCTGGTCAGTGGTGAGAAGGACTCCTTCGGCCACGTGCGGCTTGGCGGCATCGGTGACCGGCTGGCCTCCGAGATCGAGCAGCGCACCGGCAAGGAGGCTCGCGCGGTCGTCCTGGGCCACGTGCAGCGCGGCGGATCGCCGACCGCATTCGATCGGTGGTTGGCCACCCGGTTCGGGCTGCATGCCATCTCGGCGGTCCACGACGGCGACTTCGGCATGATGATGGCGCTGCGTGGCACCGAGATCGTCCGTGTCCCGCTGGCTGAGGGGACCAAGGAGCTCAAGGTCGTGCGCCCCGAGCTCTACGAAGAGGCCGAAGTGCTTTTTGGGTGAACCGAGGCCGCTTGCGGCCGAGCGTGAACCCACGCCAGCGAAGCGGGAGCGCGAAGCGGCGAAGCCGCCCGACTGCGAGGCGTGGTGAACCGAGCGAGCGTGAACCCACGCCAGCGAAGCGGGCCCCTCGGTCGCTGGCGCTCCCTCACGCTCCTCGCAGAACTCGTCGCTGGGAACCGTGCGAAGCGGCGAAGCCGCCCGACTGCGAGGCGTGGTGAGGCGAGGGGCTTGGGCGAGCCCGGCCGTTGCGGTCGCCTCGGCCTCGTTCCTCGGCCTCACGGTCGCTGCGCTCCCTGGCGAGCGGAATGTGCCGTTGGCGCCTAGCCTCGAGCCATGACCAGCCGCCCTGTCGAGAACGTCTGGGACTATCCGCGACCACCGTCGATCGAGCCGAGCGACGAGCGTCTGGTCGTCTCGTTCGGGGGAGTCCAGATCGCTGACACCTCCACGTCCTACCGCATCTGCGAGACCAGTCATCCGCCGACGTACTACCTGCCGATGGAGTCCTTCGCCGACGGGGTCCTGCGCCCGATCGACGGGACGACGTGGTGTGAGTGGAAGGGCGCGGCGTCCTACTTCGACGTCGTGGTGGGGGAGCGCAGCCTCACCGCCGGCGCCTGGACGTATCGCAGCCCCAACCCGGCCTACGCCGATCTGCTCGGGCACGTGGCGATCTATCCCGGCCAGGTCGACGAGTGCCGCATCGACGACGAGATCGTGCGCGCCCAGGAGGGTGACTTCTACGGCGGCTGGATCACCTCCCGCGTCGCTGGCCCCTTCAAGGGAGCCCCCGGGACGCTGGGCTGGTAGGGCGCGCGGCTCCTCCGTCGCCGCTTCACCCGCTCGTTCCTCGCTGGTGCCGGGCTTCGCCCGGGCGCCTTGCCTCGCTGCGCTCGGCCCATGGTCACCCCTCGCCTCGCTGCTCTCGGCCCATGGTCGCGTCCCACCGGGTCGGGGTCCCTGCGATGCGCCGGTAGACTTGGCGGGTGAGCATCCCCTCTCTTGACGACCTCCGTGCGATCGGTGCCGCGCAGCAGCCGACGTACGCCGATCCGTCCGCCCGCGACGCCGCGGTCGAGCGGCTTCGTCGGATGCCACCGCTGGTCTTCGCCGGTGAGTGCGACCAGCTGCGGGACCGGCTCGGTGCCGTGGCTCGCGGCGAGGCGTTCCTCCTGCAGGGCGGCGACTGCGCCGAGACCTTCGAGGGCGTCACCGCCGAGAACGTGCGCAACAAGCTTCGGGTGCTGCTGTCGATGGCCGTGGTGCTCACCTACGCCGCGAGCGTTCCGGTGGTCAAGGTCGGCCGACTCGCTGGCCAGTACGCCAAGCCGCGCTCCAGCAACGACGAGACGCGCGACGGCGTCACGCTGCCGGCCTACCGCGGTGACGCGGTCAACGGTTTCGACTTCACCGCCGAGGCCCGTGCGCACGACCCGCACCGACTCGTCGAGGTCTATCACGCGTCGGCCGCGACCTTGAACCTCGCTCGCGCCTTCACCACCGGCGGTTACGCCGACCTGCGGCAGATGCATGCGTGGAACACCGACTTCGTGAAGAACAGCCCGGTCAAGCAGCGGTACGAGCGCATCGGCACCGAGATCGACCGCGCTCTCGCGTTCATGGACGCCATCGGCGTCGACCCCGACGAGTTCCACACGGTCGACTTCTACTCCTCGCACGAAGCGCTGATCCTGGAGTACGAACACGCCATGACGCGCATCGACCAGCGCACCGAGCTGCCGTACGACGTGTCGGCGCACTTCGTGTGGATCGGCGAGCGGACCCGTCAGCTCGACGGCGCTCACCTGGAGCTGCTCAGCCACATCGCGAACCCGATCGGCGTGAAGCTGGGGCCCACCAGCACCGCCGACGACGCCATCGCGCTGTACGAGAAGCTCAACCCCGAGCGCATCCCCGGCAAGGTCTCGTTCATCACCCGCTTCGGTGCGGGCAAGATCCGTGACGGTCTGCCGCCGCTGATCGAGAAGGTCACCGCTGCGGGGCTCGAGGTCGCGTGGATCTGCGATCCGATGCACGGCAACACCTTCGAGGCGAGCACGGGCTACAAGACCCGCGAGTTCGATGACGTCATCGACGAGGTCCGCGGATTCTTCGAGGTCCATCGGGCGCTCGGCACGTGGCCCGGCGGACTGCACGTCGAGCTCACCGGCGATGACGTCACCGAGTGCCTTGGCGGCGGGCTCCGGGTGTCGGCCGAAGATCTCAAGAACCGCTACGAGACGTTGTGCGACCCGCGTCTGAACCGGGCCCAGTCACTCGAGCTGGCGTTCCTCGTCGCCGAGATGCTCGCCAGCCGCGACTGACGGTTCTGCGATCGGCCGCCCAGATCGTTCGGCCAGCACCATCCCCGACAGCACGAGCAGACCGCCCACGACCAGGCGGGCGTGCAGCGACTCCGAGCCGAGCGCGACGGCGAAGCCGGCAGCGAACACCGGTTCCATCGTCATGACCAGTGCCGAGCGGGCGGCGTCGAGGTGGGCCTGCGCCCAGGTCTGCGCCAGCATCGCCAGGCCGCCGGCCACGACCGCCATGTAGAGCACCGACCACCAGTCGCCGGCGCGGTCGGGCAACGTGATGCCGCCCGGCGCAGCGAACACGGTGGCGATGACGGTGATCGTGGCCATCTGCACGGTGGCCATCCCGATCGCGTCCTCGGCCCGGGTCCACCGCGAGAGCAGCACGATGTGCACGGCGTACAGCAGGGCGCAGACGAAGGTGATCGACTCGCCGTACCCCAGGGCCGCGCCGCGCAGCGACAGGACGGCGAGACCTGCGGTGGCCAGAGCCACGGCGCCCCACACCCTTCTGTCGATGCGGATGCCGAAGGCGCCGGCCGCGATGACCGGGGTGGCGACGACGTACAGGCCGGTGATGAATCCGGAGACGCTGGCATCGGTGTAACCCAGGCCGACTGTCTGCAGCATCTGGGCGGCGCCGTAGACCGCGCCGGCGATGACAGCATGGCGACGAGTCTGGGCTGAGAGGCGCAGCCAGGCGCGCGGCGCGATGACCAGCAGCGCGACCGTGGCGATCGCGAATCGAAGCGCCAGGAAGTCCGAGGCCGGTACGCGATCGAGCAGGTCCTTGATCAGGAAGAAGGTGGATCCCCACACCGCCGTGACGGCCAGCAGGGCGATCGTCGCCAGTCGGTTCACGCTCGGGTGGTCCGTCAGAAGAAGGCGATGTTGACGGTTGAGCCGCGCTTGGCCTTCTTGCCGCTGTCGGGGCTCTGCCGCTTCACGGTGAAGTTCTTCGGACCGTAGGCCTTCACCTCGAAGCCAGCCTTCTGCAGGATCTTGACGGCATCATCGCGCTTCTTGCCCACGACGTCCGGCACCTTCACGACGTCGGGGCCCTTGGAGGCCACGAAGGTGATGGTGTCGCCCTTGAACAGCGATCCGCTGGCCGGCGACTGGCTGATGATGGTGTCCTTGTCGACGTCGTCGCTGAACTTCTCCTGCACGACCGACAGGAGCCCGGCCTTCTCTGCGGCGGAGCGTCCCTCCGCCAGCGGGCGTCCGGTGAAGTCGCTGATCGGGATCGGCTTGCGCCCCTTGCTGACGTAGACGTCGACCTGGGTGCCGCGCTTGAGCTGTTGATCGGCCTTGACGCTGACCGTCCCGATGACGCGGCCCTTCTTGACCTTCTCGTCGAACTTGTCGCTCTGGTCGCCGAGCACCAGATCGACCGCCTCGAGCTTGCTGGTCAGGGCCTTGATCGTGAGGCCCTTGATCTCCTCGGGCAGCTTGACGCGGTCCTTGCCCTTCGACACCACCGCTTCGATCGTGGCGTCGGGCAGGATCTTCTCGCCGGGGGTCGGGTCGGTGGCGATGACGACGCCGGCAGGCACGGCTTCGGAGAAGCGGCGCTCGCCCACCTTGAAGGTGAACCCGGCCGACTCGGCGTCACTCTTCGCCTCGACCTCCTGGCTGCCGACCAGAACGGGGGTCTGGGTGTAACGACCGTCGGCGACGTACCAGCCGAGCAGTCCCGCGAGCAGGGCAGCGATGACAGCACCGATCAGCAGGCGGCGACCGCGCCGCGACGGTGGCTGGCTGGACCGCATCTCGCGGTAGCTCTCCGGGCTGATCGGTGGGTGCAGACCCGAGGGGGTGGAGGCCGTGGACGAGGCAGCGATCGGGGGAACGGGTCCGCCGCCCCACTGCATGGTGTGCTCGGCTCCGTCGCGCCGCCCGGAGCCAGGGCTCGTGGAGACGGTCTGGGTGGTCGCCGCGGCCGATGCGGCGCCGGCGGCGACGCCCACGGCGACGGTGTCGTCGCTGACCTCTTGGGACTCGCCGTCGGGCCCGGACCTCGCCGTGGTCGCTCCGACGCGAGGCAGCAGGTCGGCGGTCAGGTCGTCGTCCTCGGTGACGCCGGCCTCGAGGGCGCGGCGCACCGAGCGCACCTGCTGCAGCAGCACGCGGGCGTCGGTGGATCGTTGATCGCGGTCACGCACCGTGGACCGAGCGACCAGTGCGTCGAGGTAGGCGGGGATGCCGGGGGAGATGGCCGACGGGGGACCGATGTCCTCGTGCACGTGCTTGTAGGCGACCTGGATGGGGGAGTCGCCGACGTGCGGCTTCACGCCGGTGAGCATCTCGTAGAGCATCGCGCCGGCCGCGTACACGTCCGAGCGGGCATCGGCGCCCTCGTGCAGGACGATCTCGGGCGCCAGGTACGACACCGTTCCGATCAGCGTGCCGCCGGTCGCCGTGGTGGCGGCGCTGACGGCGCGGGCCAGGCCGAAGTCGGCGACCTTGACGTCGCCGTCGGGGGTGATCAGGACGTTCTCGGGCTTGACGTCGCGGTGGATGATCTTGGCCGTGTGGGCTGCCGACAGTGCGATGAGGACCTGCTCGACCAGCGCGAGCGCGCGCAGCGGGGGCATCGGCGCCTCGTCTCGCATGATGTCGCGCAGCGTGCGGCCCGGGACGTACTCCATGACCAGGTACGCGACGTCGCCGTCCTTGCCCTGGTCGAACACCGACACGACGTTGCGATGGTTGAGCTTGGCGGCCGACTTGGCCTCGCGCACGAACCGATCGGTGAACTGCTGGTCGTCGCCGAGATCGTGGTGCATGACCTTGACGGCGACCTCGCGATCCAACCGTTCGTCGGTGGCGCGGAACACGCTGGCCATGCCGCCGCGGGCGATGCGCTCGCCGATGACGTAGCGGTCGTCGAGGATACGTCCGACCAAGGCGTCGTCACGCTGCACTGCCACGTCCGCCCTCCTCAGCCGATCGATCAGATCGTCCTGTACCTCGTCGATTCTATGGACTCTGGCCTGAATGGCAGACTCGGCGTGCCGTAGGACTCCCTCCTACGTCACGATGGTCCCATGCGCCGCGTCGGGTTCTTCCTGTTGCTCGTGGTCGTCGCGGTCGCCTACTTCGCCTTCATCGAGCCCGCCGGCGACCCGGCGACGTCGCCGACTCCGCCGCAGGTCGAACGCTCGGTGTCGCCCCCGCTGCCCACAGCGCCGACGTCGGTCGAGCAGTCCTTGCCAACGGAAGCGCGCGAGACCATCGCGGCCATCGACGCGGGAGGACCGTTCCCGTACGACCGGGACGGATCGGTGTTCCAGAATCGGGAGGGCCTGCTGCCGGACCGCGAACGCGGGTACTGGCGCGAGTACACCGTCGACACCCCGGGATCGAGCGATCGCGGCGCCCGGCGCCTGGTGGAGGGTCGTGGCGGCGAGCTCTACTACACCGACGACCACTACCGATCCTTTCGCCAGATCCGCGCACCGGGAGGTGCGCCGTGACGGCGCTGCTGCGCTCGGTGCTGTCCGGCGACACCACGCCGGGTCTGTTCGAGTGGCGCGGTGACGCCGCGACGGACATCGCCGGCGCCGGGCGCTCGGCGGGCTGGGTCGTGCGCGAGATCGACACTCGTGAGGCCCACGATTCCGCCGAGATGTACGACCAGATCGCCGCCGCGTGGGAGCTGCCGGCGTGGTTCGGGCGCAACCTCGACGCGCTGTGGGACGTGCTGGGCGATCTCGCGGTCGCACCGTTGCTGGTGGTCTGGACCGGGTACGGCGATCTGGCGGACGTCGACCCGCAGCTGGCTCAGACCGTTCTGGAGCTGTTGCGCGATGCGTCGACGCAGGCGCAGGCGATTGCCGTCGTGGTGCTGCAGGCTCCTGCGCTCATCGGTCTCGACGCGTTGCTCTGAGCGCCAGCGGTCCGAGGACGTCGCGGGCGTCGAGCGCATCGATGGCCGCGTCGGCCTCGGACTCGAGCCGGGCGATGTCGGCCTCGACCGCGGCCAGCGCTCCACTGTCGCGGATCACCGAACGCACCGCTTCGACCTCGTCGGTGCCGAGCCCCGCCAGCACAGTCGCGCGTCCGGTGGCGTCGGTGAGCTCGAGCGCGCGGGCCACCAGCACGGTGCGCTTGCCCTCGCGCAGGTCGTCACCGGCGGGCTTGCCGGTGACCTCGGGATCACCGAACACACCGAGGACGTCATCGCGCAGCTGGAAGGCTTCGCCGAGCGGAAGGGCCACGTCGCTCAGGCTGCTGAGCAGGGTTGCGTCGGCGCCGGCCAGTGCCGCGCCGATCTGCAAAGGACGTTCGACGGTGTACTTGGCCGACTTGTAGCGCACCACGACCATCGCGTCGGCGACGCTGATGTCCGGACGCGTCTGCGCGGTGACGTCGAGGAACTGGCCCGCCGTGACCTCGGCCTTGCACTCGTCGAACACCCGGATCGCGGTACGTGCTGACGCCAGATCGGCTCGCAGAGCGGCGTCGACCAGCATCTCGTTGGACCACGACAGGAGCAGGTCTCCCATCAGCACGGCGGTGGACCGGCCGTACCACTGCGGGTCACCCACGCGGTCGCTGGCGCGGTGCCGCGCCTCGAACTCGCGGTGCACGCTGGGTCGGCCGCGGCGGGTGTCCGAGCCGTCCATCAAGTCGTCATGCACCAGGGCGCTGCCTTGCAGCAGCTCGATGGCCGCAGCGGCTGCGATCATCAGGTCGTCACCGTCGGCGCCGCCGGCCGCGAGCCAGCCGGCACGACAGAACGACGCCCGCAGCCGCTTTCCGCCATCGACGAACCGGGCCGCCGTGCGGACGAACTCGAGGACATCGGGCCCGAGGGGCTCGAAGGAACCGAGCCGGGCCTGCACGAAGGTGTCGATCGCCGCGTCGAGGTCGTGTCCGAACGCTGTCTCGGCAGGGGTGGTGTCGTCAGGGCTGGGCACGCTCGGACGATACCGTTGGCCCATGCCAGCCGCCGACCGGTCCTTCGTCGATGCCCTCAAGGGACCGCAGCCGACCTACTCCTTCGAATTCTTCCCGCCCAAGGACGACGACGGTGAAGTGCTCCTGTGGCGCACGCTGGAGGAGCTGGAGGCACTGGAGCCGACCTTCGTGTCGGTCACCTACGGGGCGGGCGGCACCAGCCAGGAGCGCACGGTGCGGATCACCGAACAGATCGCCGTGCGCACGTCGATGCGGCCGGTCGGCCACCTGACGCTGGTCGCCCAGAGCCGGGCTGAGCTGGAGGGCGTCCTCAAGCAGTACGCGGCGGCCGGTGTCACCGACGTGCTCGTCATCCGCGGCGACCCCCAGGGCGGTCCACGTGCGCCGTGGGAGTCCCACCCCGACGGGATGACCCACGCGCTCGAGCTGGTGCAGCTGGCCAACGGCCTGGGTGGGTTCCGGATCGGCGTGGGCGCTTTCCCGGAAGGACACCCCGACGCCGCCTCGATCGACCACGACGCCCGGGTGCTGGTCGACAAGGCCAGCTCGGGTGCCGAGTACGCGATCACCCAGCTGTTCTTCCGGCCGGACGACTACTTCGGACTCGTCGACCGCGTGCGTGCCTTGGGCGCCGATCTGCCGATCGTGCCCGGCATCATGCCGATCCTCAACTTCGCCCAGGTCGCCCGCATGGCCGAGCTGTCCGGAGCTGCCATGCCCGACGAGGTGCTGGAGCAGATCGAGCCGATCCGTGACGATCCCGCGGCAGTCCGTGCGGTCGGCATCGAGCTGGCCACCCAGCTGTGCCGCGATCTGCTGGACGGCGGCGCACCCGGCCTGCACTTCATCACCCTGAACCGCTCGAAGGCCACCCGCGAGATCTTCCAGGCCCTCCGCGCCGAAGGCCGCCTCTAGCAGCAGACCGCCGCCGGCCGTCGGTTTCCCACGGTGCGTAGGTAAAAGCGCTCTGACCGTGGGAAGTTTCCCCCGGTCAGAGACGCCGAACCTACGCACCGTGGTAAACCGACCCCGGCTCGCGCCGCGGATCCCGCCGCAGCAGGACGACTACGACCGGGGGGCCGGGCCGAGGGCGGCGGCGATGGCGGCGGTGGCCATGCCGATCTCCTCGAGCGTGCCGCCGGGCCAGGCGTGGGCGCCGGCGAAGTGGACGCCGTGCCGGGGTGCCACGCCGGGGTGGTCGTCGATGGTGGTCCAGCCGTGCCACGCCCAGCCCCAGTGGCCCAGCCGCACGAGGTCGGGCGGCGCGAGGACTCCGTGCCGGTCGACGATGTGCTCACGCAGGTCGAGGCCGGCCCGAACCAGCGAGATGACCGGATCCTCGCCACCTTGGTGGATGAGGGTGCAGCGGCCGTCGCCGTGGGACGCGACCCGCACCGGTGGATTGGAGTGGGCGAGCACGTCGCGCGGCAGGTCCGGTGCGTCCGGACCGAGCGTCAGTAACGTGCGCGAGGCCGGGATGGCCGGCAGGCCGCGCGGCCGGGGCAGGGGAGAGGGCCACTGCGGCGCGCACCAGATGACGGCGTCCGCGGGCAGGCTGCGCTGATCGGTCACCACGGACGTCACGGTGCGCGTCTCGCCGGTTCCCCGGAAGGTCAGCTCGTGGGCGGTCTCGCCGAGCGCGATGTCGACCTTGCGCTCACCCAGCCGGGTCTCCAGCGCATCGGACAGACCCGCGAACCCACCCGCGAACTCCCACCGACCGAAGGTTCGATCCAGGTAGTGGCGCACCGCGGTGAATCCCGGGGTGGTCCGGCGGTCCTGACCCTCCAGTCGAAGGGGGTCGAGCACCAGCTTGACCAAGCGGTCGTCGTCGAGCTGTCGATCGGCCAGCCGGCCGACGGAGCGGCGGACGTCGAGCGTGCGCCGCGCCGCCCGGTCGAGATCGTCGCGTCCGTCCGGGGTGCGGTCCAGCAGCGTGCGACGCAGCACGTCCCAGCGCGCGGGCCAGGCGTCGACCCAGTCCGACCACTCGTCGGCGGGTTGCCGATCCGAGGCGAGCTCTGGTGCCAGGACGGCTCGCATCGCGTCCTGCTGCATGGCTCGATCCCCGAACGGCAGGTCGAGCGGCGCCTGGCCACGGAAGAGGTGGCGCCGTCCGCTGGTCAATGTCATCTCCACGGACCGCTCGAGCGGGCGGCCGGATTTACGGAACAGATCGCGAAAGACGCCCGGCAGCGTCACGGTCTCGACGTCCAGCGGCCACGCCAGGCCGTCGATCTGGACGCCGTGAAGTCGCCCGCCCAGGCGTGAGCCGGACTCGACGAGGGTCACGTCGTGGCGCAGCTTGGCGAGGCGTGCGGCCGCAGACATGCCGGCGAAGCCGCCACCGACCACCACCACGTTCGCCACGGCCGCAGACTAGCCCGTCGGCGTGTGAAACCATGACGCCATGGGTCCGGTTCGCACCGAGGTGATGTGGCAGTCCGTGCTCGACGCGGTCGACGTCACAGGCAGTGACACGTTGACAATCCTGGACCTCGGCGGCGGCACCGGCGGCGACGCCGTGCGGCTGGCGCAGGCCGGCCACCACGTCACGGTCGTCGACCCGAGCCCCGATGCGCTGGCCTCCCTGGAGCGGCGATCCGCCGATGCCGCGCGGACCGGCGACGTGCCGGGGACCGTCCGCGGTGTGCTGGGCGACACCACCGATCTTCTGCAGCACGTCGGTGCCGAGTCGTTCGACCTCGCCATCTGCCACGGCGTCCTGGAGCACGTGGACGACCCGGACCAGGCGATGGCGGTCGTGGCCTCCGCGCTGCGCCCCGGCGCGCACGCCAGTGTCGTGGTCGCGGGCCGCCTCGCTGCGGTCGTCGCCCGGGCGCTCGCCGGCGACTTCGCCGCGGCAACCCGGGTCTACTCGACCGATCTGGCGGGCTGGGACATCCGCTCGATGGGGCCGCGTCGGTTCGTCCAGGCTGAGCTCGACGAGCTCTTGGTGACGCACGGTTTGACGCCGGTGGCGTCGCACGCGTTACGGGTGTTCGCCGATCTGGTGCCGAGCGCACTGGTCGACATCGAGCCCGGCGCGCGTGATGCCCTCTACGCGCTGGAGCGCCTCGTGGCAGATCTCGGGGACTTCACAGCATTTTCGGCTGGCTTGCAGTCGATCGCGCGCCTAGACTCGAAGTAGCCGCACTCACCCCAGGAGGCGACAACCGTGCCGTTGTCAGACGAAGAAGCACGCATGCTGCAGCAGCTCGAGCAGTCGTTGGCTGCCGAGGACCCCGAATTCGCCTCCACGCTGCGCGGATCCAAGGCGCTGGCCCACAATCGTCGCGTCGCCGTGATCGCCGGGCTCGGCTTCGTCCTGGGGATCGTCCTGCTGTTCGCCGGAGCCGTCGCCGCCCTCACCTGGCTCGGCATTCTCGGCTTCCTCACCATGCTCGGCGCGGGCTACGCGTTCGCCACTGCCTGGCGCCGCGGCATCGGAGCGGGCGACGAACCGACCCCGTCCCGTGGTGCCGGGCCGCGAGGCGCCAGTGCCAAGGGTCATGGTGGCGACAAGTCGGGAACCTCGTTCGTCGACCGCATGGAGGAGCGTTGGCAGCGCCGCCAGGACGGCGACGACCGCTGATCGTCCCCACCTGAACCCACCGGGGCCCTCACCGCCCCACTTCTCCCCACCCGGAGACCCAGAACCGCTCACCGTGACTCACGGGGGCGGTTTTTTCATGCCCTGACGCGGATCCGACTGAGACGGCAGTGGGGGAGATCTGCGCTGATCTGGCAGGAAATGTGGGGCGAATGTCGTTGACAGTGGGGGAGTGTGGGGTAAAGTGGGGCTAGGTGGGGGATAAGGGTAGATCGGTGCACGAGAAGGAGGGGAAGGGTGAGTCCAGATGCCACGACGTTCTTCGGCACCTTCACTCCTCGCCTCGACGAGAAGGGCCGGCTCACCCTGCCGGCCAAGTTCCGGTCCCGGCTCGAGCGCGGCATCGTCCTCACGCGCGGCCAGGACAAGTGCATCTACGGCTGGACTCCGGACGACTTCGGCGGGTTCGCCGATCGCATGCGTCAGCTGTCCTTCACCGATTCGGGCGCCCGCAACTTCGTTCGCATGTTCTTCTCCGGAATGAGCGAGGAGATGCCCGACAAGCAGGGGCGCGTCCCGATCCCGCAGGTGCTGCGCACCTGGGCCAGCCTCGAGCGCGAGTGCACCGTCGTCGGCGCCATGGATCGCATCGAGATCTGGGACAGCGCCCGCTGGGACGAGTTCCAGGCCAACCTCGAGACGCCGTTCTCGGAGATGAGCGAGGAAGTGATGCCCGGCATCTTCTGACACCCCCGCGCAGCCAGATCTGCGCCCGAGTGTTTCTGACATCACTTCCCCGGTGTCAGACCCACCCGGTCGCGGATCTGGCTTCACGGACCAGGCACCACCTTCACGCACACACCACGACCAGACAGACAGGGAGGCGATCATGCAGACAGTCAGACGAGTTCGACACGACGTCGCCGACGGACTGACCCTCATGGCGTTCTCCCTGGTGTCCTCGATCGTCGTGGCCGGCGCGCTCGCGTTGTTGGTGGGCGCCTTGTGACAGCGCACGTGCCGGTGCTCCTCGAGCGGGTGCTGGACCTGCTCGAGCCGGCCATCACCGGCCCCACGCCCGTCGTGGTCGACGCCACCCTCGGACTCGGTGGCCACACCGAGGCGATGCTCGAACGCTTCGAGGACGTGCACGTCATCGGCATCGATCGTGATCCGCTCGCCCTCGACCGGGCCCGCACCCGGCTGGCCCCGTTCGGCGACCGAGTCACCTTCGTCCACGCGGTCTACGACGAGATCGGCGAGGCCGTCACCGATGCCGGCTTCACCCACGTCGATGGCGTGCTGTTCGACCTGGGGGTCTCCTCCATGCAGCTCGACGTCGCCGAGCGCGGCTTCGCCTACTCGCAGGACGCGCCGCTCGACATGCGGATGAACCCCGAGGACGAGCTGACCGCCGCCGACGTGCTCAACACCTACGCCGCTCGGGATCTGGCAAAGGTGCTGCGCGAGTACGGCGAGGAGAAGTTCGCCACTCGGATCGCCGCAGCCGTCGTGGCCCGCCGTCAGACCGAGCCGTTCACCACGAACGGGCCGCTGGTCGAGCTGATCGGCGACTCCATTCCCGCTCCGGCACGTCGCCGGGGCGGCAATCCGGCCAAGCGAACCTTCCAGGCCCTGCGCATCGAGGTCAACGACGAGCTCGGTGCCTACCGTCGGGCGCTCCCGGACGCGCTGGACGTGCTCGCACCCGGCGGCCGCATCGTCGTGCTGGCCTACCACTCGTTGGAGGACCGCATCACGAAGCGGGCGTTCGCGGCCGTGACCACGACGGACGTGCCGCGCGGCATGCCTGTGGTGCCGGACCACCACCGGGCCCGGTTCCAGAACCTGACCCGAGGCGCAGTGCAGGCCAACGAGGCCGAGATCGAGCTGAACCGTCGGGCCAAGTCGGTCCGGCTGCGCGCTGTCGAACGGATCGCCTCATGAGTGACCGCACCTCGTCGGCCCTGCTCGCCCTCCAGACCCGTGCCAGTGACTCACTTCGTGAAGGCGCCATCGACGTGCGCGACGTCGGGCTGCGGCTCGTCCGTCCGGTCCGCAGCCGCGCTCGGCGCGCTCCCTTCGTCGTCGTGGTCCTGCTCGTCCTCTCCGCCGGACTGGTGGGCCTGATCCTCGCGAGCACCGTGCTGCAGAGCCAGGCCTTCGAGCAGGCCCGGCTCGACAAGGAAGTCGCGTCGCTGCACACCCAGCAGCAGGCACTCGCCCGCGAGGTCGACCGCCTGCACAGCCCCGCCTCGGTCGCCGACCAGGCCGGCCGCCTGGGCATGGTGCGCAACACCAACCCGACATTCCTGCGACTCTCCGATGGATCGGTCCTCGGCAAGCCCAAGCCCGCAGTTCGGAGCGATCAATGAGTCCATCCCGGCGCCGCAGCGTTTCGCGCAGCCGACTTCGCTGGTGCCTGGTGCTGGTCGTGGGACTGTTCACCGTGTTCGGGGCACGTCTGTTCCAGATCCAGGGTGTAGATGCCAGCGCGTACGCGGCGATGGCTGTGGAGGCGGGGACCGCCAGCACCACGGTGCCCGCACCGCGCGGCGCGATCCTGGACCGCAACGGCGAAGAGCTCGCCTCGAGCGTCGACGCCCTCACCCTCACTGCAGACCCGAGCATGACCGCCGACAACGCCCCGCAGATCGCTCGGCTGCTGCGGGAGCACCTCGGCAAGGAAACCGACTACTTCGACCTGATCGACAAGCTGCGCAAGCCCGACTCGCGCTTTGTGTACCTCGAGCGCGACATCCCGGCGTGGACCGCCAAGAAGGCGGTGACGGCGGTGGCCGAGGCCGGCCTGACTGGCGTGTTCAGCGAGAAGCAGACGCTGCGCACCTATCCCGGCGGGTCGCTGGCCGCCAACCTGATCGGGTACACCAACGGCGCCGGCAAGGGTGTCGCGGGCATCGAGGGCCAGTACGACAAGGTGCTGACCGGCACCGACGGCGCGAAGACCTACGAGGTCTCGCAGTCCGGTGAGCGCATCCCGATGGGCGACTCGACGGTCAAGGAGATGGTTCCGGGCCGCGACGTCGTCACCACGATCGACCGCGATCTGCAGTACTACGCCGACAAGCGGCTGGCCGAGGCGGTCCGCTCGTCCAGCTCGGACTGGGGCCTGGCCCTGACGATGGACGTCAAGACCTGCCAGATCGTCCAGATGTCCCAGGCGCCGACCTTCGACCCGGACGCCCGGACCGGGATGCAGGACGCCAACACGGTCTCCCGCTCCGTCCAGACCGTGTACGAGCCCGGATCGGTCATCAAGACGATCACGATGGCCGCGCTGGCCGATCAGGGCAAGATCGCGGCGGACACCCCCATCGTCGTGCCGTCCAAGATGGTCATCGACAAGTTCCCGATCGGGGACTACTGGGAGCACGGGACGCTGCAGCTCACGGCAGCCGGCGTCATCGCCAAGTCCTCGAACCTCGGCACCATCGTCGCGGCCAACCAGATGAGTGACGCGACCATGTACAAGTACTTCAACAAGTTCGGCTTCGGCGAGCAGACCGGGGTCGGACTGCCCGGCGAGTCCGCCGGCCTGCTGAAGCCGGGCTCGGAGTGGACCAAGGCCAACCACGCCACGATCTCCTTCGGACAAGGCATCTCGGTCACCGGCATGCAGATGATGCGGGCCGTCGGCGCCATCGCCAACGGCGGCACGATGTGCCAGCCCTCGGTCGTCAGCGACGTCAAGGGTGGGGACAACCCTGCGGGCGTCGGCGACCAGGACGTCACCCAGGTGGTGTCCAAGGACGCCTCGCGAGTCGTCACCCGCATGATGGAAGCGGTCACCGCCCCCGACGGAACCGCTCCGGCTGCGGCCATCGAGGGGTATCGGGTCGCAGGCAAGACCGGCACCGCGTGGCGCGTCGACCCCAACACCGGCCGCTACATCCGCGGCCAGAACACGGTCTCGTTCATGGGCTTCGCTCCGGCCGACAACCCCCGCTTCCTCACCTACATCGTGCTCGACAAGCCGTACAGCAGCGCTGGAGGTGGCTCCACCGCGGCGCCGGTCTTCCGCGACGTGATGTCGATGGCGCTGGAGCGCTTCGGCGTCGCACCGACGGGCGCCAAGCCGCCCAAGGTGAAGCAGACCTGGTAATACCCGGGCCGCGCTCGTCCCTCGCGCTCACTCGCGGCTTCGCCGCTGCCCGTCTGTCGTCGCTTCGCTCCGACCATGGTTGAGAAAGGTTGGTTGCTTCTGGGGCCGCGCTCGTCCCTCGCGCTCACTCGCGGCTTCGCCGCTGCCCGTCTGTCGTCGCTTC
>JBBSKV010000001.1:0-27830 GCA_038255955.1 Propionibacteriales bacterium | reverse complement strand
CAAGACGCTGGGCCATCCGGTGCGGATCCGGGTGCTCGAGCTGCTGCAGGACGGTCCGCGACCCGTCAGCGAGCTGTTGGCCGACATCCAGGTGGAGTCCTCGAATCTTTCGCAGCAGCTGGCCGTGCTGCGGCGGGCCGGTTTCGTGACCTCGTCCCGCGCCGGTTCGGCCGTCGTCTACACGCTCGCCACGCCCGACGTCGCCCAGCTGCTGGTGTCGGGACGCCGGATCCTGGCAGCCATGTGGACCGATCAGGAGAGCCTGCTGGGCGAGCTGCGCCACTCAGCCGAGTCTGAGTGAGTGTCATCGGTGTCGCCGAGCGGGCCCGCCTGGTCCTGATGAGAGCGCGGGCCCCGATGGAAGGCCTGTTGCCCAGCCGGGGCGACCTGGTCGCGATGGGTCAGCACCCCCGACAGGATCTGGTCGCGGGGCTGACGGTCGCTGTCGTGGCGTTGCCGCTGGCACTTGCCTTCGGTGTCGCCTCGGGGCTCGGTGCTCAGGCGGGACTGGCCACCGCCGTGGTCGCAGGCATCGTCGCGGCCGTCTTCGGTGGATCGAATCTCCAGGTCTCCGGTCCGACCGGGGCCATGACCGTGGTGCTCGTTCCGGTCGTGCACGAGCACGGGAGCGCCGGGGTGCTCATGGTCGGCGCCATGGCGGGGTTGCTGCTGGTCATCATGGCGGCCGGCCGGATCGGGCGTTGGGTGCGGTACCTGCCGGTCTCCGTCATCGAGGGCTTCACCGCCGGGATCGCTGTCGTCATCTTGCTGCAGCAGACTCCGGCCGCGCTCGGAATCTCCGACGTCTCCGGCGAGAAGGTGTGGGCGACGTCGGCCGACGCGGTGGGGCAGTGGGTGCGCGACCCCCAGTACGCGGCTCCGGCCCTGGCCCTGGCCGTGGCGGCGCTGATGCTCGGTGGCTCGCGCTGGCGGCCGGGGCTGCCGTTCTCCTTGGTCGGAGTGGCCCTGGCCACCGTGGTGGCTCACCTCGCCGGATGGGAGCTCGCCCCGGTCGGCGAGCTTCCGTCCACGCTGCCGGCGCCATCGTGGGCCTTCGTGGACCTCGGCGCGCTGGGGTCTCTGCTCGCGCCTGCGCTCGCCGTGGCGACGCTCGCCGCTGTCGAGAGTCTGCTGTGCGCGACCGTGGCCGACGGCATGAGCGTCAATCAGCGTCATGACCCCGACCGCGAGCTGTTCGGCCAGGGCCTGGCCAACCTCGTGACGCCCCTGTTCGGGGGGATACCAGCGACGGCGGCGATCGCGCGCACCGCCGTCAACGTGCGCGCCGGGGCGCGGTCTCGGTTGGCTTCCGTCACGCATTCGGCGGTGCTGCTGGTCGTGATCTTCGCCGCCGCACCGCTGGTCTCGAGCATCCCGCTCGCGGCGTTGGCCGGGGTGCTGTTCGCGACGTGCATCAAGATGGTCGACGCCGGACCGATCCGCGCTCTGCTGCGTGCCACGCGCGGTGACGCGCTGATCCTCGTGACCACCTTCGTCGTGACCGTCATGATCGACCTCGTGGCAGCCGTCGGAGTGGGAGTCGGTCTGGCGGTCGTCCTCGCGCTCCGAGCAGTGGCCAAGAGCGTCCGCATGGATGTCGTCCCGCTCGAGGCCGGCGATCACACCGCGGAGGAGCATGCGCTGCTCAGCCAGCACATCGTCGCGTTCCGCCTCGACGGGCCGCTGTTCTTCGCCGCCGCGCACCGGGTGCTGCTCGACGTGGTCGATGTCGTGGACGTGAAGGTCGTGATCTTGCGCATGTCCAGAGTCAGTGCGATGGATGCCACCGGGGCGCAGATCCTGGGCGACACCATCGACAGGCTGGAGCACCGCGACATCACCGTGATCGTGTCGGGGATCGCGCGAGGTCATGACGACATCCTGTCCACGCTCGGCGTCGGGGACCGGCTGCGGCGCGAGGGTCGCATCTTCGCGACCACCCCGGAGGCCATCGCCCACGCCAAGGAGATTGTGGCCAAGGAGGTTCTGGCCAAGGAGATTCTGGCCAGCCACACGACCGAACACCCCGCGACCCATGAGCAGCCAGGGACCACCGAGTGCGCCCGGCAGGATTCGAACCTGCGACCTAGAGATTAGAAGGCTCTTGCTCTATCCACCTGAGCTACGGGCGCGCCTGACCAGCGTATCTGCCCGGGACGTCTGAACCATCGCCTACGCTGTCCGCGTGAGCGACGCTTCGACGACTTCCGCCGTCCAGCCGGCTGCCCAGCAGGATCGACTGCCGGTCTACACCGAGGCATTCCGCCAGCGGGGTCGCCGGTGGTGGATCGCGGCCGTCGTCGTGGTCGCCATCGTCGGGCTGGTCGGCATCGTCGTCATCTCCCTCGGGGCCGACAACGCCGCCGGCGCGAGCCTGTCCATCGGCTACGCGCTCATCCCGCTGCCGCTGCTGTGGCTCGCCTACTGGTGGCTCGACAGGTACGAGCCGGAACCGCGCCGCTACAAGTTCGCGGCGTTCGTGTGGGGCGGTGTCGTCGCGGTCGCCATCGCCCTGGCGCTGCAGATCCTCATCCAGCGCGTGTTCGACCTCAGCGACGAGGCCATGGCGTCGTTCATCGCCCCCGTCACCGAGGAACCGGCCAAGTGCCTGTTCCTCGTGGTCATCTTCCTGCGGTCGCGGCGGATCATCGACGGGATGCTGGACGGACTGATCCTCGCCGGGCTGGTCGGCGTCGGCTTCGCCTTCGTCGAGAATGTCGGCTACTACGCGTTCAGCTATCTGGGTTCTCCCGAGATCCCGATCGCGGGCGCCGAGGGTGCCACCATGACCTTCATCGTGCGCGGACTGTTCAGCCCGTTCGCGCATCCGCTGTTCACCTCGGCCTTCGGCATCGCGATCGGCATCGCGGTGACGCGCAAGTCACGGTGGGCCAAGGCGGCCCTGCTGCTGGTCGGGCTCGCCGGCAGCATCCTGATGCACGGGCTCTGGAACGGCTCGGCCAGCTACGGCGGGGGAATGGGCTTCGTCCTGGTCTACCTGGCGCTCGGTGTGCTGCTGGTCATGCTGGCGATCATCGCCATCGTGGTGCGGGTCCGTCAGGTACGCACCCTGGAGCAGTCGCTGTCCTACGTGGCCGAGCGCGGCTGGATCCACCCGGCCGAGATCCCGTACCTCTCCCGGTTCGCCTACCGTCGCACCGCTCGCCGGTACGCCAGGTCCCAGTACGGCAAGACCACGGCCAAGGCCGTCGCGCGCTACCAGCGGCTGGCCACCGAGATGGCTTTCCTGCACCACCGGGTCATGATCGGAGCCGACATCCCGCACGGGGTGGAGCGCACCTTCGCGCTGCTCGACGCGATGCACGACGTCCGTCCGTTCGTGCGGCTGCCACCGGCGCTCACCCCCGTGAACCGGCCCTGACGCTCGCGCGCAGCAAATAATGGCCCCGCGCAGGTGTCGGGAGCCCGGGTCCGAGCATCTGGTCCACTAGCCTGAGACACGTGACATCCATCGGAAGCGGAGACGAATCCGGCTCGCACAAGACCCACGCGTCCGCCGAGCTGTTGGGCGCGATGGGCGATCTGCTGGCCACGGCCCGTGACGCGCTGCTCGACTACGACACCCCATCCACTGCCGAGGCCGTCGTCACCCGAACCGAGGTGACCGACCAGCTCGCCGACTACATCCTGCCGCGGCTGGTCCAGCTGGACGCACCGCTGCTCACCGTCGTCGGCGGTTCGACCGGCGCTGGCAAGTCGACGCTGGTGAACTCGCTGGTCGGGGAGGTCGTGACCGAGGTCGGCATCCTTCGGCCCACCACCCAGTCGCCGGTGCTGGTGCATCACCCCGAGGACGCGAAGTGGTTCGGGCGCGAGCGACTCCTGCCCGATCTGGAGCGCGTGGACGAGGGAACCGCCTTCGGACTGCGACTCGTCAGCACCGACCAGATCCCGCAGGGGCTGGCCGTGCTGGACGCTCCCGACGTCGACTCGATCGACCAGGTCAACCGTGAGCTCGCCGCTCAGCTGCTCGCGGCCGCCGACTTGTGGTTGTTCGTCACGTCGGCTGCTCGCTACGCCGATCAGGTCCCGTGGGACTACCTGCGCCGCGCCAGCGAGCGGGCCACGTCGGTGGCAGTGGTGCTCGACCGGACGGCCGCCGAGGCGATCGTCGAGGTGCGGGGCCACCTGGCGCGCATGATGACCTCTCGCGGGCTGTCGGACTCTCCGCTGTTCACCGTGCCGGAGTCCGAGCTGGACGAGGACGGCCAGCTCGACCCGGCTCTGGTCGCCCCGGTCTCCGGCTGGTTGCACGACCTGGCCGCGGATCCTGCCGCGCGGCGCCTGGTCGTGGGCCGCACGCTCGATGGTGCCGTGCGGCACATCGTGCTGCGCAGCCACGACATCGCCGATGCCATGGACGATCAGCTCGAGGTCGCCGAGGCCCTGCAGGTCAGTGTCGACGCCGGCTACAGCGACGGCCTCACGCAGGTGATCACGCAGACCGCCGACGGCACCTTGATGACCGGCGAGGTGATGGCGCGTTGGCAGGAGTTCGTCGCGGCGGGTGATCTGGTCAAGTCGATCGAGAAGCCCACCGGCGGTCTGCGCGAACGCTTCTCGTCCAGCGTGGCGGGCAAGGGCGCCAAGGGTGCCGACGTGGTGGCAGCGGTCGAGGCCGCCGTCACGTCGTTGCTCGTGGATCGTGCCGACGCCGCCGCGGAGCTGGTCACGCTGGGCTGGTCCGACGTGGCATCGGGTCGATCACGACTCGATCTGGTCGCCGGCGCCGATCGCGCCTCGGCCGACGTGCGCATGAACGCGGAGAGCGTTGTTGAGCGGTGGCGAGCCGGTGTCACGGAACGGGCCCGGGCAGCCGTGCCGTCCGACAGCCACGTCAAGGTCGACGACGGCATCACCGCCGCGCTGCTCGCCGAGACGTTGATGCTGGTCTCCGGCGACCTGGACCGCCTCTCGGCCGTGGGTCGGGGCGTTCTGAACGTGGTGTTCGGCGTCGAGCAGGTCAGCGCCATGGCCAAGCAGGCCCACGACGACCTGGTGAAGCAGGCCACCGCGCTGTTCGAGGGTGAGCAGAAGCGGTTCGCCGACCTGTTCGACGGCCCCGACGTCGTTCGCGAGAGCCAGAACGCCATGCGGGACGCAGCCCGGAAGGCGGAGTCGGCGCGTCACGTGGACTTCATGAATGGCCAGATCACGGTATGAGCGAGGTCCCTGAGGTCGTTGCTGCGCCGGACGACGCGCCGCCACGGGTGCCCAATGACATCGGTCGCCGCATCGACGGGTTGGCCCGCATGGTGACGGCTGTCCGCGGTCGGGTGGACGACGACGTGCTCGAGCCGGCTGAGGTTCTCAGCACCCGGGTGTCCGAGCGCCTGAAGCTGTCCGGCGAGCACACCATCGTGGCGTTGGCCGGCGCCACCGGATCGGGCAAGTCGTCGCTGTTCAACGCGCTGACCGACATGGAGCTGGCCGGGACCGGCGTGCGCCGACCGACCACGTCGTGGGCGCTGGCCTGTGCGTGGGGCCCGGGCGGGGCCGACGAGCTGCTGGCGTGGATGGGCATTCCTGCCCGCCACCAGGTCTCGCGGATGAGCATGCTGGACACGTCCGCGAAGGACACCAGCCTGGAAGGCCTGGTGCTGCTCGACCTGCCGGACCACGACTCCACCGAGATCGCGCACCACCTGGAGATGGACCGCCTGGTGCGGTACTCCGACATGCTGGTCTGGGTCCTCGACCCGCAGAAGTACGCCGACGCCGCCATCCATGACCGCTACATCCGGCCGATGGCCGCGTTCAGCGAGGTCACGCTGGTGGTGCTCAACCAGATCGACAAGGTGCCGTACGAGATGCGCGAGACGGCTCTGGCCGACGTGCGTCGCCTCGTGGACCTGGACGGGTTGACCGAGGTGAAGGTGCTGGGCGTGTCCGCCACGCGTGGCGACGGCATCGACGAGCTGAAGCGCGAGCTGTCCTCCCGCATCCAGTCCAAGGCTGCCGCCAGGTCGCGGCTGATGATCGACATCCGGGCTGCGGCCGACGCGGTGGCCAACGTCGCGGGATCCGCGCCGGCTGCCGAGCTCACCCCCGAGCTGCGCCAGCAGTTCGCCGACGACCTGGCCGAGTGCGCTGGCGTCCCGCAGATCACCGCGGCCATCCGCACCTCCACCCGTCGGCGAGCCAGGCAACGCACCGGCTGGCCGATCGCGCGCTGGGTGGGCGGCCTGCGCAAGGACCGGTCCGAGGGTCTGGGGCTCGGCGAGGAGTACTCGTCGTCGGCGCTGGCCAATGCGGTCGTGCCCGAGGTGGGCCCGGTGCAGCGCGGCAGCACTGAGCTGGTGGTCCGGCAGCTGGTCGACGGCCTGTCGGCGTCGCTCGGGCGGCCGTGGCGGCAGGCGATTCGTGCGGCAGGGGGCGCGGACGGCGACGTCACGACGGCGCTCGATCACGCCATCCGGGAGACCGACATCAAGGCGGCTCGCGTCCCATGGTGGTGTCGGGTCGTGCACCTGGTGCAGTGGTTGCTGCTGCTCGGTGCGATCGCGGCCGGTCTGTACGCAGGAGCCCGTGCGCTCGAGCCGCGAGTGGACCTGCCGTTCGACGTGCCCGATCTGGCCGACGTCCAGGGCGTCCCGCTGGCCGCGGTCGTCGCGGTGGGTTGCCTGGTGGCCGGCATCGCCCTGGGCATCGCCTCGCGCTGGTTCGCCCGCATGTCGGGTCGCCGCAAGGCCAGACGGGCCGATGCGGCACTGCGCGCGTCGATCTCCCAGGTCGCCGAGAAGCAGGTCCTGCAACCGGTCGAGCGGATGCTCGGCGAGTACGCCACCTACCGTGAGGGCCTGCTCGCCGCACAGGGCTGACACGGCTCTCGATAGGCTGGACGACATGGCTGAATACGTCCTCTCGCTGCGCAATGTCCGCAAGGCCCACGGTGACAAGGTGGTGCTCGACAATGTCACCTTGTCGTTCCTGCACGGTGCCAAGATCGGAGTCGTCGGCCCCAACGGCATGGGCAAGTCCTCCCTGCTCAAGCTGATGGCCGGACTCGATCACCCGAACAACGGTGATCTGGTGCGCGATCCCGATGCAACGGTCGGCATGCTGCAGCAGGAGCCCCCGCTCACGGAGGGCAAGACGGTGCTGGAGAACGTGGAGGAAGCCGTCGCCGAGATCAAGGGGAAGCTGGACCGCTTCAACAAGATCAGCGAGGAGCTGGCCGATCCCGACGCCGACTACGACACCCTGCTGGCCGAGATGGGCGATCTGCAGACCGATCTGGACACCCACAACGCGTGGGAGCTGGATTCACGGCTCGACCAGGCGATGGACGCACTGCGCTGCCCACCGGCCGACGAGATGGTCGACCACCTCTCCGGTGGTGAGCGTCGCCGCGTCGCGCTGTGCAAGCTGTTGCTGCAGCAGCCCGATCTGCTGCTGCTCGACGAGCCCACCAACCACCTGGACGCCGAGAGCGTGCAGTGGTTGGAGGGCCACCTGAAGAACTACCCGGGCGCCGTCCTGGCGGTCACCCACGATCGCTACTTCCTGGACAACGTGGCCGAGTGGATCGCCGAGGTCGACCGCGGCCAGATCCACGGCTACGAGGGCAACGACTCCACCTATCTGGAGACCAAGAAGGATCGCCTCAAGATCGAGGGCAACAAGGACGCCAAGCGCGCCAAGATGCTCGAGCGCGAGCTGGCGTGGGTGCGTTCCAACGCCAAGGGGCGGCAGACCAAGTCCAAGTCGCGTCTGGCCCGGTACGAGGAGCTGGCCGCCGAGGCCGAGAAGGCTCGCAAGATCGACACCTCCGAGATCAACATCCCCGCTGGCCCGCGCCTCGGTGACGTGGTCCTCAACGCCAAGGGGCTGACCAAGGGGTTCGAGGACCGGGTGCTCTGGGACGACATCTCGTTCACGCTGCCGCGCGCCGGCATCGTCGGCGTGGTGGGACCCAACGGCGTCGGCAAGACGACGCTGTTCCGCATGATCATCGGCGAGGAGACGCCGGACTCGGGAGCGCTCGACGTCGGCCAGACGGTCAAGATCAGCTACGCGGACCAGAACCGCGGCGAGATCGCCGGCGACAAGAACGTGTGGGAGGTCGTCTCGGAGGGACTCGACTTCATCAAGGTCGCGAACTTCGAGATGAACAGCCGCGCCTACGTCGCGTCGTTCGGCTTCAAGGGAGCCGACCAGCAGAAGAAGGCGGGCGTGCTCTCCGGCGGAGAGCGGAACCGGCTGAACCTCGCGCTGACGCTCAAGCAGGGCGGCAACATGCTGCTGCTCGATGAGCCGACCAACGACCTGGACGTCGAGACGCTGTCGTCGCTGGAGGACGCGCTGCTGGACTTCCCGGGATGCGCCGTCGTCACCTCGCACGATCGCTGGCTCCTGGACCGCATCGCCACGCACATCCTGGCGTGGGAGGGCACCGATGAGAACCCGGCCGAGTGGTTCTGGTTCGAAGGCAACTTCGCGTCGTATGAGGAGAACAAGATCGAGCGCCTCGGCGCCGAGGCCGCCCGCCCCCACCGCGTCACCCACCGCCGCCTCACCCGCGACTGAGTCCCCAAATTTTGCGGGTCCAAGCACCTTTCGCCACCGGCGATTCGGTGCTTGGACCCGCAAAATTTGGTCAGGCTGCGAGACCCCGCTGCCGGAGGGCCTGACGAATGCGGACGATGATCACGTGGGGTTTTCTCAGATCGGCCGCGCTGAGCACGATGACACGCCAGCCCGCGGCCTCCAGGGCCTCACGTCGCAGGTGGTCTCGCTGACGCTGGGCCGCATCGCGCTCGTGGTGCCAGCCGTCGTACTCGACCAGGACCTTCCATGAGCGGAACACCAGGTCTCCGCGCGCCAGCCACGCCCCGTGGTCGTCATGGATGTCCCAGTTCACCTCGGGTTCGGGCAGCCCGGCGCGAACGATGTGCCAGCGGACGTTCGACTCCTGCACGGACTCGACGCCACCGCGCACCAACGGCGCGACGCGACGCGAGCGTTGCACCCCGTCCAGATGGGAGACCCGCACGAACTCGCACAGGCGGGGGATGCTCATCTCGCTGTGCTGAGCCAACCAGTCGCCGACCCAGAGCAGCCGCCGATCGTCGAGCTTTGTGGCGACGTCCACGAAGGTCCGGATCGGATCGAGGGTGGCGAAGCCGTCGAGGAGAATCGGGCGGAGCAGGTCCTGGCGTCGATGCAAGACCAGATTCTTTCGATCCATCTCGCGTGGACGGTTGGTTGAGAAGTGGAGGGGGAGGAGCGGTCCGATCTCGAGCCCGCGCAGCCGCAGGGCGGTCAGGTGGCTGACCACCGCATCCTGAGGGAGCACCATCCGCGCCGCCACCAGCAGGAGAGCCAGCGTGGGAGGGGTGTCAGCCGTCCGGTGGACACCGGTATGGATCCGGACGAACCGCTGGCCGGCGAGCATGCGGGGCGAGACGCCGGCACGCAGCGCCTCCTCGGTCGTGAACGGTCGGCCGTGCAGGTGTGGAGGGACGGGGCGCATCCACCGACGATGGCGCCGACCACGGACGTCCATCCACTCCGGAGAACTGACTGTGCACATCCGCCGTCGTCGACGACAGCTGTGGACCAAGTAGTGCGGGCCAAAGCACCGATTCGCTCGATGATTTCGGTGCCTGAGCCCGCAAAATTCGGGGCATCAGGCGGGGAGGCGGGGGCAGTTGAGGGTGTCGAGGACGCGGGCGAAGACGCGGCCGAGGACCTCGAGCTCGTCGTCGGATGCGTTCTGGACCAGAAGTCGGTGCACTCCCTCGACGTGGGTGCGGGCGGCGGCCTGCAGGGCTGCGTATCCGGCCTCTGTCATGACGGCCGAGACGCCGCGCCCGTCCTCCGAGCACTGGCCACGTGTGACGTACCCGGCCCGCTCGAGGCGCGAGATGGTGTGCGTGATGCGACTGCGCGAGTGCGACAGCGACGCCGCGAGCTCGGCCATGCGGATCGCGTGGCCCTCGGCCTCGGAGAGGCGGACGAGGATCTCGTACTCGTGCAGAGAGAGGGCATGAGCCTGACGCAGCTCGCGGTCCAGCTGGTCGGTGAGCGCCGTGGTCCCGACCATGTAGTCGCGCCACGAGACCTGCTGAGCAGGCGTCAACCACGGAGTCTCGGTCGATGTTTCCATGGACAGAGAGTACCGGATTTCGATGATTGTTGAAAGTTGAACCACATGGTGTAGGCTCATAGTTGAAATCGCAACGACCCACATCTTAGGAGCGCCTCATGACTGCAGCACTGTCCGTCTCGACCGGAACGTGGACCATCGACCCGACGCACGCGGAGATCGGCTTCTCGGTCCGCCACATCATGAGCAAGGTGCGCGGCAAGTTCGAAACCTTCGAGTCCACCCTCGTCACGAGCGAGGACGTCAGCTCGTCCACCGTCTCGGTCACCGTCGATCTGAGCTCGGTCAACACCGGCACCGCGGACCGCGACAACCACCTGCGCTCGGGCGACTTCTTCGACGCTGAGACGCACCCGTCCATGACCTTCACCAGCACCGGAATCGTCGCTCGCGGCGACGGACTCGTCGTGACCGGCGACCTGACCATCAAGGACGTCACCAAGCCCGTCGATCTGGCCGTCGAGGTCCTCGGCGAGGGCGGCGACCCGTGGGGCGGCACCCGCGTGGGTGTCGAGGCCACCGGCGAGATCAGCCGCAAGGCGTTCGGCATCGACTTCAACGTCCCGCTCGAGGGTGACAAGGTGATGATCGGCGACAAGATCACCCTGTCCATCACCGCTGAGTACGTGCTGCAGGCCTGACCTCAGCTCAGGCGCTGGTCATCCTGACCGCGAGCCCGGCATGCAGGTCGGCGAGACCCTCTGCGGTCCACGACCCGCCCGGCTCGAACCAGCGCACCAGGTCGATGCCCAGGGACAGCAGCGCGAACGCCGTGCCCGGGATGTCATCGACCGCCAGGACGCCCTGATCGACTCCGTCGGTCAGGGCGTCCTGCATCGTCTGCTCGATCCGGCGACGATAGGTCGCGATGTCGGCACGGTGCTCATCGGTCAGAGCGTGGTACTCGTACTGCACGATGCGGCCCACCCGGCTGTGATCGGCGTGCCAGAGGCTGAAGTCGTGCACCATCTGGCGGACTCGCTCGGTGGGGGAGTCGGTCGTCTCGGCCGCCTCGGTGATGATCTTCAGCGCGTGCGCGTGCCCGTCCAGGCTGACCCGGTACAGCAGGCTCTCCTTGGAATCGTGGTGCACGTAGACCGCTGCCGGGCTCATGCCGGCCCGCGAGGCGATGTCACGCGTCGTGGTGGCCGCGAATCCCTTCTCGGAGAACGCCTCGACGGCAGCATCCAGCAGGCGCTCGCGGGCGGTGGGGCCCCCGCTGGCCGTCGGTTGGGTCATGTTGACAGCATGGCGGAGCAACTGCATGCTAAGCAAGCGCTTAGTTAGCAGCAGGGTCTGCCGCGCGACGTCTGGCTCAGGGCCCGCCCACGAGCGACGTCATTGCGATACCGACGAATATCAACCGAAAGCTGGACATCATGCCCGAGGCAGTCATCGTCTCCACCGCCCGCTCACCCATCGGCCGCGCCTTCAAGGGATCGCTCAAGGACATCCGTCCTGACGACCTGACGGTGCAGATGGTCCAGGCGGCCCTGGCCAAGGTGCCGGGACTGGACCCGAAGGACATCGTCGACCTGCACCTGGGCTGCGGTCAGCCGGCCGGTGAGTCGGGCTTCAACATGGCCCGCGTCGTGTCGGTCCTGGCCGGATTCGATCACCTGCCCGGCGTGACGGTCAATCGCTACTGCTCCTCCAGCCTGCAGACCACCCGGATGGCGATGCACGCCATCAAGGCCGGGGAGGGCGACGTGTTCATCTCCGCCGGCGTCGAGACGGTCAGCCGGTTCACCAAGGGCAATGCCGATGGCCTGCCCGACACCGAGAACCCGCTTTTCCACGAGGCCACGGCGCGCACGGCCACGCGTGCCGAAGGTGGTGCCGACACGTGGCAGGACCCGCGCGAGAGCGACGACCTGCCGGACGCCTACATCGCCATGGGCCAGACCGCCGAGAACGTCGTCCAGACCATCGGCATGAGCCGTGAGGAACAGGACGAGTTCGGCGTCCGCAGCCAGAACCTCGCCGAGAAGGCCCTGGCGGACGGCTTCTGGGCCAAGGACATCACTCCCGTCACGCTGCCGGACGGCAGCGTCGTGAGCCTCGACGACGGACCGCGTGCCGGCGTCACGATGGAGTCCGTGTCCGGTCTCAAGCCGGTGTTCCGGCCCGACGGAACCGTCACCGCCGGCAACTGCTGTGCGCTCAACGACGGCGCCGCAGCCGTCGTCATCATGAGCGACACCAAGGCCAAGGAGCTCGGGCTCACGCCACTCGCCCGCATCGTGTCCACCGGGGTGTCGGGCCTGTCGCCCGAGATCATGGGCCTCGGACCGATCGAGGCGACCAAGCAGGCGCTGGGCTACGCCGGCATGTCGATCGACGACATCGATCTGTTCGAGATCAACGAGGCGTTCGCCGTGCAGGCGCTGGGCTCGGCCCAGGCGCTCGGCATCCCGCTCGAGAAGCTGAACGTCAACGGTGGCGCCATCGCCGTCGGTCACCCCTTCGGCATGACCGGCGCGCGCATCACCAGCACGCTGATCAACTCCCTGGCGCACCACGACAAGCAGTTCGGTGTCGAGACCATGTGCGTCGGCGGCGGACAGGGCATGGCGATGGTGCTGGAGCGCCTTTCATGACGGCTGCTCACGCGGGCCGGGTCGCGATCGTCACCGGTGCAAGCCGTGGCATCGGCTTCGCGGTGGCCGAGAGGCTGATCGCCGAGGGTGCACGGGTCTGCATCACGGCCCGCAAGCCCGATGCCCTCGCCGAGGCCGCCGAGAAGCTCGGCGGATCCGAGCACGCCATCTTCGTGGCGGGCGCGGCGGACGACCTCGCGCATCAGGACGAGGTCATCGCGACGACGATCGACGCCTTCGGCGGGCTCGACTACCTGGTCAACAACACCGGCATCAACCCGGTGTACGGCCGGATGATCGACGTCGACCTGGCTGCCGCCGCGAAGATCTTCGAGGTCAACGTGGTGGCGGCGATCGCCTGGGCGCAGAAGGCCTATCGCGCGTCGCTCGAGGCGAACGGTGGCGCGATCGTGAACATCGCCTCGGTGGCTGGGCTGCGCCCGGCGCCCGGCATCGGCACGTACGGCGCCTCCAAGGCTGCGCTCGCGCACGTGACGGAGGAGCTGGCCGTCGAGCTGGGCCCGGACATCCGCGTGAACGCGGTCAGCCCGGCTGTGGTCAAGACCAAGTTCGCGGGCGCCCTGTACGAAGGCCGCGAAGAGGAAGTCGCTGCGGCCTACCCGATGAAGCGGCTGGGAGTCCCCACCGACATCGGCTCGCTCGTCTCGTTCCTGCTCAGCGACGACGCCTCGTGGATCACGGGCCAGAACATCACGATCGATGGCGGCGTCATGCTCACGGGCGGGATCTGACCCGGAAGCGCAGTGTGACGCAATAAACATGAGGCTTTCCTCAGGATTAACTTGAGGATAGCCTCATGTTTTGCGAGAATGGGTGGATGGTTCCTGTTTCGTCACACCCGTCGCTGTCCGCCCCCACCACTGCTCGTCGTGACCCCGCGTCACCGCAGCGAGTCCGCACCGGTGCGTTGGTCGACCGGTTGACCGGTGGCGAGCCATACGCCCTCGCCTTCGGCGGACAGGGTGGGCCGTGGCTGGAGCCGCTGGCCGAGCTGGTGCGCGATCACGCGCTCGAGGCAGACCTCGCAGCACTCGTCGCCGACGCCGACGCCCGCCTCGAGCCGGTCGCCGGCCAGCTGGCCCGCGCCGGCCGCCCGTTCGACCCGATGGCCTGGGTCGACGTGCTGGCAGTGGGCGAGTCCGCAGAAGACGACGACGCTCCCGAGCTGCCTGCGGGACTGGACGACCCGGCCGTGTCGATCCCCGGCATCCTGCTCACCCAGCTGGCTGGCCTCCGTGCCCTGATTCACCAGGGCCTCGACCCGCGTGCCGTCGAACCCGTCGCCGTCATCGGTCACTCGCAGGGTCATCTGGCCACTCAGGTGTTCGCCGGCGTCTCGGACGTCGACCTGCTTGCCTACGCCCGCTTGATCGGCGTCGCCGCCCGTCTCGTGGGTCGCCGCCGCGGACTGCTGGGCGACACCATGCTCAGCGTCTCGGGCGTCGCTCCCGAGCGCCTCGAATCGGTGCTGGCCAGCCAGCCCGAGGGCAGCCGCGTCGTGGCTCGCCTGCGCAACGGCCGGCGTGCCGTCGTCCTGTCCGGCCCCGCCGACGACCTCGCCGCGCTGACCGCACGGCTGGAGCAGATCGCCGCCTCCGAGAAGACCGACCGCGAGCGCAAGATCACCGGGGGAGCGCCCTTCGCGCCGGTGCTCGAGCCGTTGCCCACCCGTCTTGCCTTCCACCACCCTGACCTGGCCGAAGCCGCTGACCTCGTCGCGGCCTGGGCCGAGACCTGCGGCCTGGATGCCGAGCGCGGCCGTGCCCTGACCATGGGCGCGATCGTCGACGCCGTCGACTGGGTCGCCGATCTGGAGCAGGCCACCAGCGCCGGCGCCGGCTGGGTGCTCGACATCGGCCCCGGTGACCTCGCCACCCGACTGTCCTCGCGTGAGGTGGAGATCCGTGGCACCGCGATGATCGCCACCACCACCCGTCGCGGCCACCGCGAGCTGACGACCAGTGGCGGCGTCCCGCGTCGATCCACACCATGGTCGGCCTATGCGCCGGCCGTGATCACGCTTCCGGACGGCAGCACCCGGGTCGAGACGTCCTTCACCCGGCTGACCGGCCGATCCCCGGTGCTGCTGGCCGGCATGACGCCGACGACCGTCGACGCGAAGATCGTCGCGGCAGCGGCCAACGCCGGATTCTGGGCTGAGCTGGCTGGCGGCGGACAGGTCACCGAGCAGATCTTCAACGACCGTGTCGCCGAGCTGGACGACCTGCTGGAGCCGGGTCGCAGCTACCAGTTCAACTCGCTGTTCCTCGACCCGTACCTGTGGAAGCTGCAGGTGGGTCAGAAGCGACTCGTGCAGCGGGCTCGCTCGGCCGGCGCCGCCATCGACGGGCTCATCGTCACGGCCGGCATCCCGGAGCTGGACGAGGCCGTCGAGCTCGTGGCTGAGCTCCGCGAGATCGGCATCGAGCACGTCGTGTTCAAGCCGGGCACGGTGCGCCAGATCCGCGACGTCATCGCGATCGCCAAGCAGGTGGCGCCCACGCCGATCATCGTCCAGATCGAGGGCGGCCGCGCCGGCGGTCATCACTCGTGGGAAGACCTCGACGACCTGCTGATCAGCGGCTATGCCGATCTGCGACGCGTCGACAACATCGTCGTCTGCGTCGGCGGCGGCATCGGCACACCGGATGCCGCAGCCGCCTACCTGACCGGCGACTGGGCCACCCGGCACGGCTACCCGAGCATGCCGCTTGACGGCGTCCTCATCGGGACCGCCGCGATGGCGACCCTCGAGGCGACCACGTCGCCCTCGGTCAAGCAGCTGCTCGTCGACACCCCCGGCACCGACGCCTGGGTCGGAGCCGGCCACGCCAGCCGGGGCATGGCCTCGGGCCGGAGCCAGCTGGGCGCCGACATCCACGAGATCGACAACACCGCATCGCGCACCGGGCGCCTGCTCGACGAGGTCGCCGGCGACGCCGAGGCCGTCGCGGCCCGCCGCCTCGAGATCGTCGAGGCGCTGAACCGCACCGCCAAGCCCTACTTCGGCGACGTCGCCGACATGACCTACGACATCTGGTTGCGGCGTTTCGCCGAGCTGGCCGTCTCCGCAGGCTCCTGGCTCGATGACACCTGGCGCGACCGTTTCGTGGCCATGCTGCAGCGCGCCGAGGCGCGACTCGACACCGCCGACCGCGGCCAGATCCCCACCCGCTTCCCCGACGTGCAGTCGGTCGATGCGCCGTTCGACGCCCTCGAGCAGCTCACGGCCGCCTACCCCGCCGTGACCGAGGTGCAGCTGCACCCGGCCGACGTCGCGTTCTTCGTCGACCAGTGCCGGGTGCCCGGCAAGCCGGTGCCGTTCGTGCCGGTCATCGATGCCGACGTGCGTCGCTGGTGGCGCTCGGACTCGCTGTGGCAGGCGCACGACGCCCGTTTCGACGCTGACCAGGTGTGCATCATCCCCGGCACCGTCTCGGTCGCCGGCATCGAGCGCGTCGACGAGCCCGTGGCCGAGCTGTTGCAGCGTTTCGAGGACGCTACTCTCGATGCGCTGCTCGCCGCCGGCCGCGCCCCGCAGCGCGTGCCGGGACGCCGTCGTTCAGAGGGCGCTGGCGACACGCTGGCCTTGGTGCTGGCTGCCCACGACGTCGTCTGGGCCGGCCGCACCGTGCAGAGCCCGGTTCGTCGTCTCGGCGACGACTGGGTGATCATCGACGACACCCGCGCCGAGCACCCCGCGACCGGTGCCGTGCTGCAGGCTGTCGCGGCCGGCGCGGTCGACCTGACCGTCCCGCTCGCCACGCCCCTGGTCCTGCGTCTCGACCTGCCCGCGGACGTGGCAAGCGGTTCGACGCCGATCGTGTCGACCGACTCGGCTGCCGCAGCCATGGTTGCCCTCGTGCAGTCGGCCGCCGGTGGCGAGCTGCCCGCCGGCCCATCGGCCCAGGTGACGTGGAATCCCGATCTGGTCACCGACCACATCGGTGTCACGGGTGACCAGGACCTGCAGCACCCGCTGCCGGACGTCCTGGTCGGACTGGCCTGGCCGTCGGTCTTCGCCACCCTCGCCGGAGCAGACCTGGACGGCCACCCGGTCGTCGAGGGCATGCTCGACTTGGTCCACCTCGACCACCAGATCCGGCTGACGTCCGATCTCCCGAGCGAGCCGGCGAGCCTCGACATCGTGGCCACGCTGGCCGATGTCGTCGACACCGAGGTCGGTCGGGTCGTCACGGTCGACGTCCAGATCACGGGACCCGATGGACCCCTCGCCACCTTGCGGGAGCGTCTGGCGATCCGTGGCCGCACCGGAGCGCCCACGCTCGACGATCCCGCCCGCGCCGGCGGCACCGCCGACGACGTGCACGAGACCCCTCGCCGCAACCGCGTGTCCGCCACGCTCGTCGCACCCGTCGACCTGCGGGGATTCGCCACCGTCACCGGCGATCACAACCCCATCCACACCAGCATCGCCGCCGCCCGCCTCGCGGGCCTCGCGACCGCCGAGCACGACGGTCCGATCGTGCACGGCATGTGGCTGTCCGCCGCTGCGCAGCAGGCCCTTGTCGCTGAGTCCGGCCGCGCGATCGTCGGGTGGACGACCCGATTCCTCGCTCCGGTTCGCCCCGGCGCAACCGTCGACATCCGCGCCGACCGCACCGGTCTGGAGGGCGGCGACGAGATCGTCGACGTCACCTGCCGCGCCGACGGTGAGGTCGTGGCCGCCGCCACGGCACGCCTGCGCGCCCCGCGCACGGCGTACGCGTTCCCCGGCCAGGGCATCCAGCACGCCGGCATGGGCATGGCGGGCTACCAGCGCTCGAAGGCCGCGCGCGAGATCTGGGACCGGGCCGACGCCCACACCCGGTCTGCGCTGGGCTTCTCCATCCTGACCGTCGTGCGCGACAACCCGACCGAGCTGACCGTCAAGGGCGTTCGGAGCAAGCACCCCGATGGCGTGCTGTTCCTGACCCAGTTCACCCAGGTCGCCATGGCTGTGCTCGGCGCGGCCCAGATGGCCGAGCTCCGTGAGTCGGGCGCCTTCGTCGAAGGCTCGATCCTGGCCGGCCACTCGGTCGGTGAGTACAACGCCTTGGCCGCCGTGTCGGGTGTCATCCCGCTCGAGGCTGTCGTGGAGGTCGTGTTCCAGCGCGGTTCGGTCATGCACACGCTGGTCCAGCGCGATGCCCAGGGCCGCAGCGACTACCGCCTCGCCGCGATCCGGCCGTCCCAGATCGGTCTGGACGACGACACCGTGACCTCCTTCGTCGACGGCCTGGCCGAGAGCACGGGCGAGTTCTTGCAGATCGTCAACTACAACCTGCGTGACTCGCAGTACGCGATCGCCGGTTCCATCGCCGGACTGGCGGCGCTGGAGGACGAGGTCGAGCGGCTGCGGGCCGAGGTCGGCGGCCGAGGTGCCTTCATCTACGTGCCCGGCATCGACGTGCCGTTCCACTCGCGCGTCCTGCACGGGGGAGTGGCGGACTTCCGCGCCCGGTTGGAGGAGCTGCTCCCGGCCTCCATCGACCCGACGATCCTGCAGGGCCGGTACGTGCCCAACCTGGTGCCGCGTCCGTTCTCGCTGGACCGTGACTACGTGCTCGAGATCGCAGACCTGGTCGATCCTTCGTCGACCGCGGGCGTCACGCCGCTGCGCGCCGTGCTCGCCGACTGGGACTCGTGGACAGTCGATTCCGGACTGCTGTGCCGCACGGTCCTGGTCGAGCTGCTGGCCTGGCAGTTCGCCAGCCCGGTGCGCTGGATCGAGACGCAGGACCTGCTGTTCGGTTCGATCGAGTCCGGCGGCAATGCGGGATCTACCGCCTCCGGCTTGGGGGTCGAGCGCTTCGTCGAGATCGGCGTGGGCCAGGCGCCCACCGTCGCCAACCTCGCCAGCTCGACGCTCAAGCTCCCCGGCCGTAGGGGCGGTCCGGTGCAGGTGCTCAACATCGAGCGGGATGCCGCTGCGGTGTTCTCGCGTGACGAGGACGTGCCCGAGGTCGACGACGACGTCGCCGACGAGCCCACCACCGAGCAGACCGCGACCGCGCCGGCCGTCGTTGCAGCCCCCGCTGCTGCGACGTCCAGCGGTCCGCGGCCGGCCGACCTGCCCTTCGGTGCCGCCGAGGCCACCCGCACGCTGATCGCGTGGTGGACCAAGCTGCGCCTGGACCAGATCGGGGCAGCGGATTCGATCGAGTCGCTGTGCGACGGAGCCTCGTCGCGCCGTAACCAGCTGCTGGTCGATCTCGGTGGCGAGCTCGGGCTCGGTGCCATCGACGGCGCTGCCGAGGCCGACATCCCCACCCTGTCCACGCAGGTCACGGGCCTGGCGCGCGGCTACAAGCCGCTGGGACCGGTCCTGACCGAGGCGATCGGCGACCACCTCAAGAAGGTCCTCGGGCCGAGTGGACGGCGCCAGGGCGCGATCGTCGACCGCGTGACCGGCACGTGGGAGCTCGGCACCGGCTGGGCGATGCACGTCGTGGCCGAGCTGGCCATGGCGACCCGCGAGGGCAACAGCATCCGCGGTGGCGCCTTCGGCGACCTCACGGTCGGCTCTGCTGCTGATGTCGATGCCGCCGTCGATGCATCCGTGCAAGCCGTGGCGGCCCGCAACGGGGTCAGCGTGGCTCTGCCTGCCACCGGAGGTGGCGAGGGCGCAACGGTCGACGCCGCGGCCCTGAGCGAGTTCACCGACGCGATCACCGGTCCGGACGGCGTGCTTGCCGCGTCGGCGCGCCTGGTGCTCGACCGGCTGGGTCTGGCCGAGCCTGTGGAAATTGTCGAGTCCGATGGCTCCGATGCCGAGATCCTCGCCCGGGTCGAGTCCGAGCTCGGGCCGGACTGGGCCAAGCAGACCGCGCCGGCTTTTGACGCACGTCACGCCGTGGTGCTCGACGACCGGTGGGCCAGCGCCCGCGAGGACGTCGCCCGCATCGCCGCTGGTCATGAGGTCACCGCCACGTTCGTGGGTGCCGGCAAGGTCGTGGCCTCCCACGCCCAGTGGTACGCCGACCACACCGACGACCAGTCGCTGGCCCTGAGGTTGTCCGCCATCGCCGGCGAGGCGCTCAGCGAGCCCACTGCCGCGCACGCGACCGACGTTGCCGTCGTGACCGGTGCCAGCCAGGGATCGATCGCCTCTGCGGTGGTCGGCCGGTTGCTGGCCGAGGGTGCGACCGTCGTCGCCACCACGTCCTCGCTGGACCCCAAGCGGCTGGCGTTCTACAAGCGCCTGTACCGCGAGCGTGCCGCGACCGGCGCCACGCTGTGGATCGTCCCGGCCAACATGGCCAGCTTCGCCGACGTCGACGACCTTGCGTCGTGGCTCGGCACGGAGCAGACCGAGACCAAGGCCGGCACCACCGCGGTCACCAAGCCGGCGCTCACGCCGACGCTGCTGTTCCCGTTCGCGGCCGGCCGGGTCATGGGCGACGCCACCGACGCGGGCAGCCGCGCCGAGGTCGAGATGCGCATCCTGCTGTGGTCGGTCGAGCGCCTGATCGGCGCCCTGTCGGCCACCGTGCGTGACCGCAACCTCGAGGCCACGCTGCACGTGGTCCTCCCGGGTTCGCCCAACCGAGGCACGTTCGGCGGCGACGGCGCGTACGGCGAGGCCAAGGCAGCGCTCGACGCGCTGGTCACCAAGTGGCAGTCCGAGCGCACGTGGGCCGACCGGGTCACGCTCGCGCACGCCATTATCGGCTGGGTGCGCGGCACCGGTCTGATGGGCGGCAACGATCCGCTGGTCGAGGCCGTCGAGGCGGCCGGTGTCCGCACCTGGGCGCCCGAGGAGATGGCAGGTGAGCTGGTGGAGCTGGCCTCAGCAGCCACGCGAAGCGCGGCATCGACCGAACCTGTCCGTGCCGACCTGACGGGCGGTCTGGGTGAGGTCGCACTGGACATGAAGGCGCTCGCCGAGGGCGTCGAGCGGCCCGCGGCGGAAGCCGAGTCGGTCGACACCACCATCGCCGCGCTGCCCGGTTCGCCGGCGCAGCTGGATCGTGTGGACGTGCCGAGCTGGCCGTCCGTGCCGTCACGCCCCGAAGACCTCGTGGTCATCGTCGGCGCCGGCGAGCTGGGGCCGTACGGGTCCTCCCGCACGCGCTTCGAGAGCGAGGTCGGCGACGAGCTGTCGGCGGCCGGTGTTCTCGAGCTGGCGTGGCTGACCGGACTGGTCTCGTGGGACTCAACGGCCGGCTCGTGGTTCGACACCGAGTCGCAGGAGAAGGTCGACGAGGCCGATGTCGCCGAGCGCTACGACGAAGCCGTGCGCGAGCGCGTCGGCGTGCGTCGCTACGCCGACGACGGCGCCATGGTCGACAACACCCGCCCGCTGCTGACGTCGGTGTTCCTCGAGCAGGACATGACGTTCACCGTCTCGAGCGAGACCGAGGCGCGCGCCATGCGTGACTCCGATCCCGAGAAGACCGTCATCCGCGCAGGTCAGGATGGCGACTGGTCCGTCACCCGGCTGGCGGGCTCGGAGGTCCGGGTGCCGCGGCAGGCGAAGATGTCGCGCACCGTCGGCGGGCAGATCCCCACCGGCTTCGATCCCACCGTCTGGGGCATCCCGGCCGAGATGGTCGAGTCCATCGACCGGGTGGGCCTGTGGAACCTGGTCTGCACCGTGGACGCGTTCTTGTCCAGCGGCTTCAGCCCGGCCGAGCTGATGCAGTGGGTGCACCCCGCGCTGGTGGCCAACACCCAGGGCACCGGCATGGGCGGCATGGCATCGATGCGCTCGCTGTACATCGACACCCTGCTGGGCGAGAGCACGCCCAACGACATCTTGCAGGAGGCGTTGCCCAACGTCATCGCAGCGCACGTCGTGCAGTCGTACGTCGGTTCCTACGGTGCGATGGTGCACCCGGTCGCGGCCTGCGCCACGACCGCAGTGTCGGTCGAGGAAGGGGTCGACAAGATCCGCCTCGGCAAGGCGCAGTTCGCCGTCACCGGCGGCTTCGACGACCTCGGCATCGAGGGCATCGTCGGCTTCGGCGACATGTCGGCCACGGCTGACTCCGGTGCGATGGCCGCCAAGGGTCTGCAGGACCGCTACTTCAGCCGCGCCAACGATCGTCGCTACGGCGGGTTCGTGGAGTCGCAGGGCGGCGGCACGCTGCTGCTGGCCCGCGGCGACGTCGCGGCCGCCATGGGCCTGCCGGTCCTCGGTGTCGTGGCCTACGCCGGATCGTTCGCCGATGGCGTGCACACGTCGATCCCGGCTCCTGGCCTCGGTGCGCTGGCCGCCGGTCTGGGCGGTCGCGATTCGGCACTGGCCCAGGGTCTGGCGTCGGTCGGTCTGACGGCTGACGACATCGGGGTGCTGTCCAAGCACGACACGTCGACCGGAGTCAACGAGCGCAACGAGTCCGAGCTGCACGAACGGCTCGCCGCGGCGATCGGTCGCAGTGACGGCAACCCGCTGTACGTGATCAGCCAGAAGTCCCTCACCGGTCACGCCAAGGGTGGTGCGGCCGCGTTCCAGCTGGTCGGACTGTCACAGGTGCTGGCCTCCGGCACGGTTCCGCCCAACCGCAGCCTGGACTGCGTGCTGGACGACCTGGCCGAGCACGAGCACCTGGTCTGGCTGCGCGAGCCGCTGCAGGCTGGCGGGCTCAAGGCCGGCTTGGTCACCAGCCTCGGCTTCGGCCACGTGGCCGGGCTGATCGCGCTGGCCCACCCGCAGGCCTTCGTGGAGTCACTGGCCGTCGCCGATCGCGATGCCTACCTTGCGCGTGCGCAGGAGCGCACCATCGAGGGCCGGCTGCGTCTGGTCCGCGCCATGTACGGCGGGCAGGCGATGTACGAGCGTCCTGCCGATCGTCGCGTGGGCACGGTGGGCTCGCGCAATCGCGAGGCCGGCATGCTGCTCGATCCGGCCACGCGTCTGGGGACCGACGGCATGTACGCCGGGCCGAGCTGCTGATGGGAGTCGTCGGGGTCGGCGTCGACCTCGTGCACGTGCCGTCGTTCGCCGAGCAGCTGGCCCAACCGGGTTCGCGGTTCGCGGCGGCATTCACGCCGGGGGAGCGGCGGGACGCGCGGGACCGTCCGTCCGATCCCGCTCGCCACCTCGCCGCCCGCTGGGCGGCGAAGGAGGCGGTGATCAAGGCGTGGTCGGCCTCCCTGCACGGTCAGGCGCCGGTCATGGACGAGCACGTCCACCACCTGATCGAGGTGGCGCTCGACGCCTGGAACCGCCCCCGCATCCGCCTGCACGGCGAGGTCGCCAAGTGGCTCGACGGCCACGACCTCCAGGTCTCCCTCTCCCACGACGGCGACTACGCCACCGCCTACGTCGTCCTCTCGCGCTAGCCCTGGTCGGTTTACCACGGTGCGTAGGTAACCTCCCGCTGTCCGCGGAAAGGTTCCCGCGGTTGGAGACGGGATACCTGTCCCGGAACTCACCTCAGCCGAGCGGGATGATGGTGCGGCGACCGGTGTGCAGGCGTCGAGACCGGTCGATCCCTTCGGCGATGCGCCGGGCGGTCTTGCTGCGTCGGTCCGCGTTCAGATCGGCCCAGACCCACCGGCTCATGCCCCACCACGCCTCGCGGACCTTGTCCTCGCGGATCTTTTCATCGGCAATTTGCCGTCCGGGGTCCTGATGGTGCGGATTGAGCCGGCCGTACTTGAACAAGCCATCGAATTCGCCCGTGTGACGCGCCTCGATCCAGGCGAAGTCCGTGCGAGCCACGATTAACCCGTGATGATCCACGATGCGCATTTGGAGCTCGGGGTGGCTGATGCCGTGCTGCCACATCAAGAACAGCGATCGGACCTCGCCGACCGACTCGAGTCGGGCGTCGCTGAGCCGGATGGCCAACCGCGCAAGGCGGGTGCCGCGCCAGTGCCGGTACCTCTGGGCGTGCTCGTCGAGCTCGGCCTGGCTGAAGGTTCCAGCGCGAAGTGCGCTGCTCGCCACGACCATGCCGGTCTCGGTGCTGGCGATGCTCGCCGCTTCGACCACGGCTCTCATCGGGACCGTCACGAGCCTGTCGTCGAGTCGGTGCAGATCGAGGTCGCGCATCACGGCGCCGGCGTGGAACACGACGCCCGCCTCGGCTCGGCCGCGCAGCCCGTCGAGCCGCGTCAGGTGCACGGAGCTGAGGTCGGCGCCGTACAGATCCAAGCCCAGGAGCGCGCACGCGGTCTGGTGCGTGGCCGCCACCGCATCGCCGAGCTTGTCGAGCAAGCTGCGCGCGGTGATGCAGTGACGCTCGACCTCGTCGAGACGTGACCACACGGCAGTCGCGGCGTAGGTGCCGTGCCTGATCTTGGTCAGGCGACCGGAGCGCACCAGCATGCGAATGGTCTTGTCCGAGTGGCCCAGCTCGAGCAGGTGGTGGCGCATCAGGTAGCCACCGTGCATCTCGGCTGCCATGAGTAGTTCGTCCATGGGTCGACGATCGAGGTCGTCGCCGCTGCCCGGGAGTGCCGACCGCCTACCTGTGGAACGACGTCGCGTCGGCGGCTCTTGTGGACATGTCCTACCCGGCCAAACTGACTCCGACGTGGGGAAACTTTCCGCGGTAGGAGCGGATATACCTACGCACCGTGGTAAACCGACCCCGCGGCGGGGTCAGGTGGGGTCGGCGCTGAAGAGGTAGGCGGCGAGGAGGCGCTTGAGCTCGACGACCACTTCGGTGTGGCTCTGGTTGTCGCGGATCGAGAAGTTCAGCATCGAGTAGACGACGTGCACCAGGACCTCGGCCATGATGGTGCGCCGTTCGCGAGGGACTCCCGGGGTCAGCGGCGCGAGAGCGCTCGCGACGGCGGCGGCCAGCTCGCGTTCGGTGATGGCGGCCGTGGCCCGGGTGCTGGGGGTGGACTGCACCGCGTGCCAGACCGCACGGCGTGACGGGTCCTTGGACCACAACGCAGCCATGTGGTCGACCATGCGCTCGAGGAACCTCGGCCAGTCCAGTGTCGGGATCTCGGCGGCGAAGGCCTCGAGCTCCATCTTGACCGCGACGGCGTCGACCCGGTCGAGCTCGCAGACGATGACGTACTTGTTCTGGAAGAACTGGTAGAGCGTGCCGATCGGCAGCTGCGCCCGGTTGGCGACCTCTTCGCACGTGAATGACTCGAAGCCGACTTCCAGCAACAGCTCGCGCGCCACCGTCAGCAGGTGGTCGAACTTGATGTGGGAGCGCTCCTGCGTAGGGCGGCGTCGCGGTTCGAGTATCTCGGCCGTCACGCCGTCACCCTAGTCGGTTGCCGAGAGCCCTGCCTGCACCAGTGGACCGATCGAGTCGCCGATCGTGTCGAAGCCCTCGCCGAGGGTCTGCCCCTTCGAGTACCGAAAGTAGATGCCCTCGAGGATGACGGCCAGCTTGAAGAAGGCGAGCCCGAGGTGGAATCCGATGTCGCTGACGTCGCGCCCGGTGGCCGAGGCATAACGCTGCAGGACCTCGTCGTGGGACAGGTAGCCGGCGGCCAGCGGGGCATCGGTGACGCTGGCGGCGACGCCGGTGCCGCGCGAGGCCTCGGCCATCTGCTGGTACGCCAGCATCACCGCGACGTCGGTGAGCGGGTCGCCGAGCGTGCTCATCTCCCAGTCGAGGACGGCGGTCATGCGGTCGCCGTCCGTGCTGTCGATCAGGACGTTGTCGAGCCGGTAGTCACCGTGCACGATGGTGCCCTCGCCCGAGGCGGGGATGCTGGCCGACAACCGGTCGGCCAGCTCATCGATGCCGTCGATCGTGCGGCTGCGCGATGACTCCAGCTGCTTGCGCCACCGGCGCACCTGGCGCTCCAGGTAGCCATCGGGGCGGCCGAAGTCGCCCAGGCCCACGGCGGCCGGGTCGACGGCGTGCAGCCGGCCGAGGGTGTCGACGAGATCCTCCGAGATCGCGCGGGTGCGTGCGGCGCCGAGAAGCTCCAGCTCGGCGGCCGCCTTGTAGGGCGTGCCGACGGCGCGCTCCATCACGTAGAACGGCGCCCCCATCACGTCGGGGTCCTCGCACAGCGCATGCATCGCGGGGACCGGCACGTCGGTGCCGCTCAGCGCGGCCATGGCCCGGTACTCGCGGCTCATGTCGTGCGCGGTGGCGAGCACGTGCCCGAGAGGCGGGCGGCGCACCACGATCTGGGTGCGGCCGTCCGTGACGATGTACGTCAGGTTCGACTTGCCTCCGGTGATCATGCTGGCCTCGAGCGGTCCCTCGACCAGGCCGGGGCACTGCTCATCCAGCCAGCTGGCCAGCACGGTGGTGTCGAGGCCTTCGCGGCCCGCCGTGCTGTCGGAGGTCCCGCTCATGTCAGGCCTTCGGCCCGCCGGCGACGTAGATGACCTGGCCCGAGACGAATCCCGCGCCTTCGCTGACCAGGAACGACACGGTGTGCGCGATGTCCTCGGGCTGTCCGACCCGGGCCACCGGGATCTGGTCGGCGCTGAACTTGATGAAGTCGTCGAACGGCACGCCGATGCGCTCCGCCGTGGCAGCGGTCATGTCGGTCTGGATGAAACCGGGGGCGATCGCGTTGGACGTGATGCCGAACTTGCCAAGCTCGATCGCGAGCGTCTTGGTGAAGCCCTGCAGGCCGGCCTTGGCTGCCGAGTAGTTGGCCTGGCCCCGGTTGCCGAGTGCCGAGGTGCTCGAAAGGTTGACGATGCGGCCGAACTTGGCCTCGGTCATGTGCTTCTGGGCCGCCTTGGCCATCAGGAAGGAGCCGCGCAGGTGGACGCCCATGACCAGGTCCCAGTCGTCGACGCTCATCTTGAACAGCAGGTTGTCGCGCAGGATGCCGGCGTTGTTGATCAGCACCGTGGGGGCGCCCAACTCGTCGGCGATGCGCGCGACGGCTGCATCGACGGCGGCGGCGTCGCTCACGTCGGCACCGACGGCGAGCGCAGTTCCGCCAGCGGCGGTGATGGCGTCGACGGTGGTGGCGCAGGCGGCCTCGTCCAGATCGACGACGGCGACCTGGAATCCGTCGGCGGCCAATCGGCTCGAGACGGCGGCTCCGATGCCACGGGCTGCTCCGGTCACGATCGCGGTGCGGGCTTCGGTCACGTCGAACTCCTAGGGTCTGGGGGGTGTGCTAAGCGCTTGCTTAGTTCAGTCCGCACGGTATCGCACTGACTGCTCTCGGGCCAGAGCAGGCGAAAGATGCGACATGGGCCACAAAAGATGAGGAATCCCTCAAGTTCGTCTATAGTTGAGGAAACCCTCACGTTTAGGAGATCCAGTGCCGCAGCTCGACGCAGGTGACACCACCCACAGCCCGACAGCCCCGTCCCACGACCCCCGAAGCCTGCTCACGCAGCAGCGCGACGGCCGGTTCGCTCGGATCGAGCCCAAGGGCAAGCGGGTGCACACTGCACGCGAGCGCGCAGAACTGCTCCTGGACGAGGGGTCCTTCGTCGAGATGACGCCGTTGCGCACGGCCGGCACTCGACCGGACGGCACCAGCAGCGGCAGCGGAGTCGTCGCGGGATTTGGAACGACCGACGGAAGCCCGGTCGTCGTCATCTCGCACGACGCCGCCGTCGCCTCGGGTGCCATCGGCGCGGTCATGGCCGAAGCGATCATGAAGGCCCAGCGCTTCGCGATCGACCGCGGTCACCCCATCGTCTACATCAACGACTCGGGCGGAGCCCGGGTGCCGGACGGCATCTTTGCCCTGCACGGCTGCGGCGGCATCTTCGCCCTCAACGTCAAGGCGCAGAAGCGGGTGCCCCAGATCTCGCTGATCCTCGGCCCGTGCGCCGGCGCTGCGGCGTACTCACCTGCGTTGACCGACTGGACCGTCATGGTCAAGGGTCAGGGTCAGATGTTCCTGACCGGGCCTGACATCGTGAAGGCCGCCACCGGTGAGGACGCCACCGCCGAGGAGATCGGCGGATCGCGTCTGCACTCGGTCACCAGCGGCGTCGCCCACCTCGAGGTCAACTCCGAGATCGAGGCCTTCGAGGCCACCCGCCTTCTGCTGTCCTTTTTGCCGGAGCACAAGGGTGCGCCCCAGAAGGTGCAGAGCGCCATGCCGGCCAACCCCTTCGCCGCCGACAGGCTGCCGACTCTCGTGCCGGAGAAGTCCAGCGTCGTGTTCGACATGAACTCGCTGCTCGACGGCGTCCTGGACAACGGTGCCCGACT